>JAUVIJ010000125.1 GCA_030592835.1 Candidatus Cloacimonadota bacterium
CAGCGATAAAATTCTGATCTCTGAAAATGGGAGCCAGATTATCCGGGATATTGCTTTCAGCGAGGGTTATTTCTCAATTCAGGATCAATCGGCTGCCTTGGTAGTGGAACTTTTAAATCCAAAGGATAATGAATCCATTCTTGACCTTTTTGCCGGGCCAGGAGGTAAGACTTGTTACATGGCAGAATTAATGGATAGTACCGGAGAGATCATTGCTGTTGATAAATTTCCCAATAAAGTTCGCAAGATTAAACAGAATATAGCCAGACTGAAACTTACAAGCATAAAGACCAATATTATTGATGCTTTTCGCTTTGGTCCGATTGCCCCATCTTTCACTAAAGTTTTACTTGACGTTCCTTGTACTGGATGGGGTGTTTTACAAAAGAAAGCAGAATTACGCTGGCAGGTTCATCAGAATCTGAAAGAGCTTTTAAAACTTCAGGGGCAGGCTCTGAAAACAGGGGCAAAATTTGTTGCACTCGGAGGTTACCTGATCTATAGTACCTGTACATTGAATATGCAGGAGAATGAGGAACAGGTAGAAAAATTTCTCAACAGAAACAAGAATTTTGAACTTGTACCGGCGGAGACTGAAATAAAAAAGATTTACACAGACAGGGGTTATATGAAAACTTTACCCTTCCTCCATGGTATGGACGGTGCCTTTGCCGCCAAAATGAAGAGAATAAATTGAGGAGTGGAGATGACTAATCTCAAAGCCTTTGGAATATCGATCGGAATTTTGTTTTTAATTTTTTTTATTTGTTTTATCGGGATCAATATAGTAATGAAGATAATCGTTGGTCACGGAAATGAAGTAATTGTTCCAGAACTTGTCGATATGGATTTCAATGTTGCTGTAAAAACATGCAAAGGACTTAAACTTTATATAGAACAAAAAGATTTCATTCATAGTGATGAGATCGAAAAAGGCAGAATCATCTCCCAGGAACCTCACCCAAATATAAAGACTAAAAAATTCAGAACGATCAAAGTGACGGTCAGTGAAGGTCCAGAAATGGTAAGGATTCCCTATCTTGATAATCTTAATGTTCCGGAAGCTAAATTGAAACTGGAAAATGCCGGTCTTCTTCTGGGTGAAAAAAAATATCGTTACTCAGATGTAGTCGAGAAAGATAGAATAATTTATAGCCAACCCATGGCCGATGCTCTGATCGCAAGAAAAAGTAATGTGGATGTCGTTATCAGCTTGGGAAAATTGAACAGTAAAACTACTAAAACTGATAAATGGAAAAATCTCTTGGATGAGGATGATTAAAGGATTTTAATCAGCTTTCTTCTTCTCTGAAATATCTATAATCCAGCCAGATAGAAACCAAAAAATAATTATTTTTTCATTCTGAAATCAGCTTTTTTAAGCCAGCAACTCATACTGAAGCCATAACTCACTGAAAAATAACAAAATACAGAATGTATCTATAATCCTAAAATTATGATCAAGGTACGCATAACATTATGTAAATAAAATAGTTGACACATATTAGCCATATGAGCATATAGTATCGAGATTTGGGATAAAAAAGATTAAGGAAAACAATCATTAAAAAAGAGGATTTTAAATGGATGAAACTAAGTATACAGCTAAGAATATCAAGGTTCTCAAAGGTTTGGAAGCTGTTCGTAAAAGACCGACCATGTATATCGGGGGAACCAGTGAAAGAGGTTTGCATCATCTTGTCTTTGAAGTCGTTGACAACAGTATAGATGAAGCTCTGGGAGGATATTGCGACCGGATCAGTGTAATCATGAAGATGGATGGCAGTATCCGTGTTGAGGATAATGGAAGAGGTATCCCGGTTGAAATGCATAAAACTGAAAAAATACCTGCTGTTCAAGTAGTAATGACAGTACTTCATGCCGGCGGTAAATTCGATAATAAATCGTATAAGGTTTCCGGTGGATTGCATGGAGTAGGAGTATCAGTTGTAAATGCTTTATCGGAAAAACTGGAAGTAGAGATCCATAAGAATGGTAAAATTTATCATCAGCTTTATCAAAAGGGAATACCGAAAAGTGATCTGGAAATCATAGGTAAAACCCCCAAAAGAGGAACAATAGTCACTTTCACTCCTGATCCGGAGATTTTTGAGATCTTGGAGTTCAGCTTTGATTATCTATCGGTTCGACTGCGGGAACTTGCTTTTTTGAATAAAGGTATTTTGATAACCCTGACAGATGAAATTCAGGATAAAAGTCATGATTTTCAGTATGAAGGCGGGATAAATTCCTTTGTTCGTTATATGAATGAGAATAAGAAATCCCTGTTCGAGGAACCTATCTATATTTACGGAGATAAAGATGATTTGAACTTTGAAGTGTCGATACAATACAATGAAGGTTTCCAAGAGGTCATCTACAGTTTTGCCAATAACATTAATACTATCGAGGGTGGAACTCATCTTTCCGGATTCAAATCGGCACTGACCCGGGCAGTGAATACCTATATCAAGAATGCCAATTTGCTGAAGAATGAAAAAGTGACACCTCAGGGTAGTGATATCAGGGAGGGAATTTCTTCAGTAATCAGTGTAAAGCTGAGGGAGCCCCAGTTTGAAGGTCAGACTAAGACAAAACTACAGAATTCGGAAGTAGAAGGGATCATTAATTCCAGTGTTTACGAGAAATTGATGGAGTTTTTCGAAGAGCATCCGGTGGAAGCAAAACATATTGCCATGAAAGCGATTCTGGGTGCAAGATCACGAGATGCTGCCCGAAAAGCCAGGGAATTAACCAGGAGAAAATCAGTTCTGGAAAGTGGAACCCTTCCCGGCAAACTGGCTGATTGCTCCATTCAAGATCCCTCTCAAACCGAGATCTTTCTGGTCGAGGGTGATTCTGCCGGTGGTTCAGCAAAAATGGGCAGAGATCGCACATTTCAGGCAATTCTTCCTCTCTGGGGTAAAATGCTGAACACGGAAAAAGCCAGAATTGATAAAGTATTGAATAATGATAAGATTCAACCGATAATTTTAGCTCTGGGAGCAGGAATCGGTGAAGAATTTGATATTACAAAACTCAGATATAACAAAATCGTGATCATGTCTGATGCAGATGTAGATGGGCAACACATCGCCACACTGCTATTAACCTTTTTCTTCCGTTATATGCGACCCCTGGTTGAATATGGACATGTTTATATAGCAAGACCTCCTTTATTCCTATTGAAAAAGGGTAGAACCAAAAGATACGTCTATTCGGAGGAAGAAAGAGATGCGATGTATAAGGAATTAGGTGGTAAAGGGATTTCGATACAAAGATATAAAGGATTGGGAGAAATGAATGCCGATCAACTCTG
This sequence comes from Candidatus Cloacimonadota bacterium, assembly GCA_030592835.1. Lineage (GTDB taxonomy): Bacteria > Cloacimonadota > Cloacimonadia > Cloacimonadales > TCS61 > JAUVIJ01. The sequence goes on from JAUVIJ010000125.1 coordinate 3,320, forward strand.
GGAAACAACCCTGGATCCTGAAAAACGAATTTTAACAGCAGTTAAGATCGATGATGCTATCGAAGCGGATAGAATGTTCACGATACTCATGGGTGATGATGTGGAACCCAGACGTAATTTTATCGAAACCAATGCTAAATATGTTGAAGTTAGTGTCTGATGGAGGATAAATGATTCACGACAGATCAAGAATAGAATTCATTGAAATAGAAGATGTATTAAAAAAATCTTATCTTGCATATTCCATGAGTGTGATAGTATCCAGAGCTTTACCAGATGTCAGGGACGGATTGAAACCATCCCAGAGACGTATATTATACGCCATGAACGAGCTCAACCTTACTCCCGGTCGCGGGTTTAGGAAGTGTGCAAAAATAGCAGGCGACACTTCAGGTAACTACCATCCCCATGGAGAAATGGTTATTTATCCTACTCTGGTCAGGATGGCTCAACCTTGGAGTTTACGTTACATGCTTGTTGATGGTCAGGGTAACTTCGGATCACAGGACGGAGATCCCCCTGCTGCCATGAGATATACGGAAGCCAGGCTATTTCGTGAAGCGATAGACCTTATGTCCGACCTGGAAAAAGAAACAGTTGATTTCCAAGCTAATTATGATGATACCCGGAAAGAACCGGTCGTCTTCCCTGCCAAATTTCCCAATCTACTGGTTAACGGATCTTCAGGAATTGCGGTTGGAATGGCAACCAATCTGGCTCCTCATAATGTTACCGAGATTTGTAATGCGATCATAGCAATGATCGAAAATCCTGATCTCGAACCGCTGGATCTAATACAGTATATTCAAGGTCCGGATTTTCCTACAGGCGGATATATTATTGGAACTCAGGGAATCAGAAATTATTTTCAGACAGGGTATGGCAAGATCATTGTCAGAGGTAAAGCAGTAGTCGAAACCAAAAACAATGGTCAGGAACTCATTGTGATCTCTGAACTGCCCTATCAACTCAATAAAATTCTCTTGATAGATAAGATTGTAAGCCTGGTCAAAGAGAAAAGAGTTGAAGGTATCAGTGATCTCAGGGATGAATCCGGACGACAGGGGATGCGCCTGGTAATTACGGTTAAAAGAAACGCCGAAGCAGCAGCAGTATTGAATAAACTGTATAAATATTCCCAACTTCAAAGCACATTCAGTGTTTGTAATCGGGCTCTTGTTAATAAAATTCCCCGTATTCTGAATTTGAAGGAAATGATCCAGGAATACATTGATTTTCGTCATGAAGTCGTAGTTCGCAGGACAACATTTGAATTGAAGAATGCTGAACACCGGCTGCATATCCTCGAAGGATTTAGAATAGCTCTCGATAACATCGATGAGATCATCGCCACGATCAAGGCTTCTAAAACGGTTGCTGATGCCAGTAAAAATCTGCAGGAAAAATTCGGTCTAACCGAGATCCAGGCTAAAGCGATCCTGGAAATGAGGTTACAGAAACTTACCGGATTGGAAAGAGAAAAGATCGAAGAGGAATATGAACAACTGGTAAAGACTGTTAAAAAATTGCAGGGTATTCTCGAGAAAAAGTATCTGCGAATGAATATTATAAAAAAAGAGATAATTGAAATCAACGGCAGGTACAAAGACGATCGTCGTACTTTGATCCTCGAAGGTTCGGCTGATATCGGGACCGAGGATATGATCGCTGATGAAGAAATGGTTGTTACAATTTCACATGATGGATACATCAAAAGATTACCGGTCGATACCTATCGAAAACAAGGTCGTGGCGGTAAGGGTTTATCTGGATCAAACCTGAAAGAAGAAGATTTTATAGAGAGTATTTTTGTAGCTTCGACTCATGCCTATATCCTCTTCTTTACTGATTTCGGAAAATGTCACTGGTTGAAAGTACACAGGATACCTAAAGTTGGCAGATTGGCTCGTGGTAAAGCTATTATAAATCTACTGCAACTGGAACAAAATGAGAAAATCGAAGCTTATGTTACTGTTCGCGATTTTGATCTTCCCAATTATGTCCTCATGGTAACCAGGAACGGTGTGATTAAAAAAACAGCGCTTAATGCATTCTCACGACCACGAGTAAATGGGATAATTGCCATTAAATTAATAGATGGGGATCAACTTATAGATGCCAGAATTACTGAAGGTGATAATCATATAATACTAGCGACCAGGAATGGCTACGCTAACAGGTTCGACGAAAATGATGCGCGCGCCATGGGCAGAAACTCACAGGGAGTGCGTGGTATCAGGCTCAGGGAAGGAGATCGAGTAGTTGCCATGGTTGTGATAAAAAGAGAAGGAACTCTTCTTGCAATTAGTGAAAACGGATTCGGTAAAAGGACTGATATAAATAGTTATAAAGCCACTAAAAGAGGGTCCAAAGGTGTTATTACCCTGAAAACTACCAAGCGAAACGGTCACTTGATCTCATTACTGGAAGTAGTTGATAATGACGATCTGATGATTGTTACAAGAGAAGGAATGATCATCAGGCAGGCAGTTGGTAAGATCAGTGTGATCGGTAGAAATACACAGGGTGTTAAACTGATAGAGTTGAACAAAAATGATAAAGTATTTGATTTAACCCGAATTGCCTCGGAAGAGGAAGAAATCGAAGATGATGAAAAGGTTCCTGAAAATGGAGAAATCTCTGAGATAATAGTGGAGAATAGTGATTCTGAGGAAACAACAGATGAATCGAGTGAATCAGAACAGGAAAACAATGAAACCGGGGAGTGAAAAAGCAGATAACCTTGTTTCAATAATTCGGATGTAACATGAACTGGTATCAAAAAGCAGTAATTTTGATCGTGAGTATTCTGTTCCTGGG
>JAUVIJ010000062.1 GCA_030592835.1 Candidatus Cloacimonadota bacterium
GGAGAACCCGGAGACGATCCCAATGATAACCAGAGAGACGATTCTCCCATTATCGATGGCGAGGAGGAATGGCCCTATCTGAACGGAACAGAGGATAATGGAGTTCTGGATACGGAAGACCTTAATGGTAATGGCCTCCTGACGACTACCCATGTCTATTTTGAATATGATCTACCGATGACAGTAGTGAACAATCCTTATTATATCAGTGAATATAAAGGCTGGGTCTTGTACAGGATTCCGCTGCATTCACCCGATCCTGACCTTTACCATGTGGTTTCGGATCAAACAGGAGTAAGCCCTTTGTTGAAGGAGATCAGCTATGTCCGACTCTGGTTCGAGGTAGAGGAAAAAGCAAGGATCAAAATCGTTTCTGTGGACATTGTCGGTAATAAATGGGAAGAAATGATAATCAAGGATGCTGAAACTCACCAGGATATAGATGAACTGGCTGAAGGTGAAACTATGCTGGCCGGTGTTATCGATACTCAGAAAAATGATCATTATGTCTCTCCACCTCATACCGTAATCAAAAAAGACGGTGTACCTCAGATAGAACAATCACTGACCATCGATTATAACCTGCTACAATCCGAACATTACGGGCTTGTTCGACAGAAAGTAAACGATCCCTCCAGTCAGTCGAAGGGGTTGAACCTTTTGAGTTATGATAAGATCAAGTTCTGGGTATATACAGAGAGTGAAGAGGAAGCACTGAACGACTCTCTTATTTTCCGTTTGGGAGCAGACTCACTTAATTATTATGAGGTTCACTATCCCTTGCATCCGATCGATACCGGGAATTCTGAAACGATCGATAAAAATGCATGGGAAGAGATCGAGATTGCTTTTTCCGAGTTTACCAACCTTAAAAGCCTGGATGAATACGGGGATACAACTTATACAGTCTGGAAAGATTCCATACGCATTGCTTTTTATAAACGCGGCAGACCAACGCTTTCCAATATCAAGGAGATTTCGCTGGGAATGATAGCCCAGGATGAATTTAGTGGTATTTTATACTTTGATGAAATCAGGGTCGCCGATCCCTATCAGGATATCGGATTCGCTGCGCAGAGCAGTTTTCACGCTTCCTTTGCCGATTTTTCCACACTGGATATAAATTTTAATTGGAAAACACCAAATTTTCAGAATTCTGCCACCAGAAGCCAATCCCGCAGTTATGAAGAAAGACAGGAACTTTCCATTTCGAATAAATACTATCTGCAAAAATTCTTCCCCGCAGATTGGGGTCTGAGTATTCCCCTTACTCTCAACCGCAATTATTCCATAAGTATACCCAGATTCAAAGCTAATTCCGATATACTCAGGGAGGATCTGAGTAGTGAGGAAAAGGAAAGAGAAAAAAGTGAATCCCTGATCTATGGAGCTTCCCTTAGTTTCAGTCAGAATAAAACTCCCGACAACAAGATCCTGGCCTATACAATAAAAAACACTACAATAAATACTTCGGTGCAGAAAAAGAATTTGATCAGTTCCACTAATGCAGATACAACATTCAGTTACCAGGTTAAACACACATATAAATTGAATATCCCCAAGGATAAACTGGGGATCAGACTGTTTTCCGATTACAATTTCTATTTCATGCCCAATGTTTTTGAGAATTCTCTTTCCTATAAAGCTGATTTTCCACATAAATGGCGTTGGGAAACCTATACCGACACTATTCCAAAATGGGTACCCCAGACAAATGTAAAAGATACCCGAACCCTCGATACGGATTCTTTTATCAAATACGACATATTCAGTGATATAGCAACGTCTTACAAATTGATCACGAAAAGAGATCTCATGCTCGAGGGAACTTTATATGATATCCCTATAGGCAGTGAAAAAAGTAGAAATCAAACAATAACTTTTGATTATAATCCGGATTTTTTCGATAAAATATTTACATTCGGACTGGATACTTCAGTAAAATACAAGGAAGATCACAAAAAGATCTCCACTTATGGTAGTGATGATTCCCCGGAAAATTACAGGTATGAGGGTGATGTTACCCGGAATATTTCAGTAAAAGTCACCTTGAAAAATAAAGATCTGCTAACAAGTCTGGTAACCAAACTTAATACCCCGAAAGAAAAAAAAACTGAACCTGAACCTGAAAAAAAAGAGATTGAAGAAGAACCAATACCCCTGGAGCCACTGAAAGAAGAAGAAAGTCTGGAGTCACTGAAAGAAGAAGAAAACCTGGAATCACTGGAAGAAGAAAGCCTGGAACCTTTAATAGAAGAAGAAAACATCTTTTTGAGGGATAGCCCGGTCATTGGTCCTGAAATCAATAGAAGAGATGATGAAGAGAATAAAGAAGAATTGGATCTTATTGAAAGAGAATTGCCGGTTGAGGAAGATATATCAGAAGAAAATAAGGATTCGGAAGATCAGGAAAAGACAGAAAAAAGTAGAGTTAACATCCTGGGAAACCTGGTCGGTTATATAAGCAGGCTGGATAATGTCTCTCTTCGCTATACCAACGATTATAGTACGGATTATGAACAAAGGTATGACAGACCCTCGTTCCTTTACCAGTTGGGTGTTCCGGACATTCTACCGGAAGAAGAGCTGACCATTCAAAGTACGAAAGATAAAATAACGGCTGATACAGGTTTTCTTTTATTGAATAATCTCTCTACAGATTGGAGTTATTCTGTCGAATTCTACAAACGATTTGGTTCAAAGGGTTCCTCTGGAACCTATTCTGTGAGTACGGATTTTCCAGATGTTTCAATGGTCCTGACAGAATTTGAAAAGATCATTAAAGCAGAGAATATATTAACAAGTTCCCGACTAACTAGTAGTTACCGCTTGACTGAAGAGACTAAGGAAAGTGCAACCACTCAGGAACCGATAAGTAAGCGGATAAGTCATGCCTTTCAACCACTGGTCTCCTGGAACGGAAACTGGATCCACAATATAACCAGCAATCTTTCTCTTAATTATACAAATACAGAAAATATTGCCTATACCGGCAATACAGAATCATCAATCAGAAATGAAAAAAGATATAATTTAAATGGCAATCTTTCCTATTCCTTCACTGCTGCTAAAGGGATCAATATCCCCTTCATTAAAAAAAGGTTAACACTCGAGAATGAATTAACAACTGATCTTGGTTTCAGCCTGGAAAAAATATATAATACAAAGATAACGACAGAAAAGACCACTGTTGAAAAAGATTATTTCAAATATACAATAATTCCCGGAGCTAATTATAAATTCAGCAAAAGTATTACTGCAGGTCTGGAAAGCAATTATGAAAATAGTTTTGATAAACAAACCCATATCAAAATTGCCACTTTTCGTCTGAGTATCTGGATAGAAATCATTTTCTGATCCTGATTCTCTTTATCTTTTACTTGACACCGATAAAAATCATTTTTTAGTTTCCGATAACAACAAGGAGTACAAATGGTTAGCAATACACAGAAATACCGGCTCGGTGTTTTCATTGTACTTGTTTCAGCATTGATGCTGTTTCTGATCTTAATGGTCGTCGGTAAAACCCTTATAGAAAAAAGGGATAATTACTGGATCGTCTATAAAGATATTTCAATTTCCGGACTTCAATTGGGTGGCACTGTTAAATATCATGGTATCAATATTGGCAGGATAGATGATATTAGCATAGACAGGAATGATGTCAGGAACGTGATCGTTAAGATCAGCATTAAGAAGGGAACTCCGATAAAGGAGGATGTTATCGCCTCCCTGATCCCCGTCGGCATAACCGGCCTTTTACAGGTCGAATTAACAGGGGGAAGCAACGAAGCCTCTCTTCTGGATTCTGGTTCTGAGATAAAGGCAGGAACATCTTTAATGGCAAGTATTACCGGCAAAGCGGAGATACTGGCAGACAAATTCGATCTTCTTCTCAATAACTTAACCGAGATTACGGCTATTGATAATCAGGAAAAGATCAGGAATATTCTGGGAAATATAGATTATCTACTGGAAAACAATAAAGATGAATTCAGTTCTATTGTTACTAACCTGGATTCCATTTCCTATCATCTTACCTGTCTGACAAAATCATCCAGTATAGCCGTGGAAAAACTTAACCAGATCATTAATTCACAGCAGATGGATAATATTCTGACCAATTCGGAAAAATTTTCCTCTGATTTAGCTGAAACTGATATCACAGCGCTTTTGGATAATCTTGATGAAACTATCATCCAGATCAAGGAAACTTTCTCACATCTGGACCTTACACACCTAAAAATGCGTCAGGATTTGATCCAGACAGTAGAAACCTTGAAAGAAACAGTAGAATATTTAAACGAATTCTCCCGTCAGATCAGTGAAGAACCTTCGACCCTGATCAGGACGAAAAAGAAATAATGGGGAGATCATGAAAAAGTTATTATATACAGGTGGTCTGGTTATTCTTCTGACAGTATTGATAAGTTGTTCTGCCGGGGAGATCTTATCCAGAAATTATTATGTACTGGAATATTACACCCACTCAGAGCTGGAAAATCTCAGGCAGAAAGAATCGATTCCGGCAACAGTACTTGTGAATGATACCAGGATACCACAAACCTACAATCGACGTCAGATCGTCATTCGACATTTTGGTCCTATGATCACCTATTCGGATAATGATCTCTGGGGCGTAAAACTGACGGAGATCATACCTAATCTAATCTCTAAAAGGATCAGCAACTACAACCTGTTCAGTCAGGTCCAGCGGGAATTTCTAAAAGAAAGACCCCAGTATGAGATCAATACAGCAGTAAATAATATTGAGCTTTATCAATCAGAATATGTTTTTCAGGCTCATCTGAATATCGAATTCTATCTGGTAAAAAGCGGAGAGGAATCCATTCTGGTTGAACATTCCGTTGATTTTGAAAAAACCCTTCCGGATAATTCGATAGAAACTTTTGTACAGCGTGTCAATGATATGATCCTTTCCCAGACAGATGTTTTCACTCAAAAAATTATGACCTATTTTTCCTCCGGTGAAACCCCTTATGAATATCTTCATGATATCGAAGAAATCTATGATACAACCATGGTCGAACTTTTTGATGAAGACCTCAAGGATGTCGGTCAGGGTTTACTTCTGTTACCGGCTCTAACTCGAACTGATAATGAACCATATTATCTAATTGTGGATAAATATGGATATGAAATATCGGGTAAAATGGGAGAAGCAATTCCTTTGATGGCCGGGATCTACACTATCCATTATGGATCCGGAAGTAATGCTCAGAGAATTGTACGAAAAAATGTTGAAATTGTACCGCGATATAAGCGGATTGTTGAACCTGACTGGGGATGTTTGATGATCGATGTTATCGATGAAAATCGGGATTTCAAGAATGTCAGATATGAAATCTTCGATGCTGAAAGTGGTGAAAGTTACGGGTCGGATTTTCCAGCAGAAGAGGAGGTCGGTGAACAACAGAAAGTCTGGGTATTGAAACCGGGGCTGTATAAGGTAACTATCAATAACAAACCCTTCAATACTTACAAAGATTTCACTACTGTTTATATAGAAAGTGGAAATGTTCAGAACCTGACCATTGTTGTTTCTACGGATGAGGAAGGAAATCCGATCTGCCTGGCTGGAGCGGGAGTTCTAAGCGAAAGTGATCTGGAAAGTTCACTTGAAAATTTGAAATTCTCCAGTACTCTGCATGGTAATGTTAATATAAACAGCAATAATGAGAATGACAAGGATAATCCCGAAACTACAATTACCCTGAATGCTCAGCTTGATAATTCTCTTATTTATAATCTGAATCCCATGCACTATACCCTGAAAAACCTGATCGAGATCGGTACATCTAAAAGTTCGGATACTGATTTTCGTATTTCCTCCGATGAAGTCGATTTGAAAAATACAATTATTTATTATTTTATCAAAAATCTGGGATTTTATGGCAGATTCGACGTCAATTCTCATTTCTTCCAGGAAAGATCTTACAGCACGGATAATTTCTATTTTACCAAGATCGATAAGGATGGAAATATTGTCGAAGATGGATACGATGATGAAATCATAGTTAAACCATCTTTTTTTCCTCTGGTGCTTAAAGAGGGTATTGGTGTCAATTACAGGATCCTGAATCTGTCCCGGGCAAATCTCAGTATCAGGGCAGGATTCGGACTAAGGCAGGATTTTAATCATGAAGTTTATCAATTAACTTATACAGACTCTGTTGAACATCGAACATATACTGAACTGGAATCAGAGGATAAACGAGGTACAGAAGTATCCCTGGTCGGCAATTTTCAACTTCCCTTCGGTTTAACATATTCAACGAATGCGGATCTACTGTTTCCCTTCGATAAAAACTATTTTACTACTATAGAATGGGAAAATTCAATAAATCTCAGAATTATAAAATATATATCTATAGATTATAAATTGAACCTGGAAAACAAGAAACCGGAAGTCGGTGATGAGTACCTCGTTACTAAACACAGCCTTTTCCTCAGGGTAACCTATATCCTAAGGTAAAATATGCAATTACTGGAAAAGAAATTATTCCTCAAGGGAAGACTCGATAAATTTACTGTCCCTGAGAAATTAAAAGCCTTTCAAAAACTTCCCAGGAAAGAAATCCATTATATAGATCTGAGCCAGATTGAAATGATCGATAGCGCCGGAGTAGCATTTCTGGAAAGTATCAGAGATGCTCTTTCCGAACATGATCCCCGAATAATTAATGCCAGAGCAGATATTAAGAAAACAATCAAGATATTTACCAGTAAAAAAGTTATTAACAGAGTATCTATGGTCCGGGAGAATCTTTTTGAAAACCTAGGATCAGCTTTTTTGCTCTGGTGGAAATCTGTGGTGGATAGTTTTAAGCTTTCTGCTGATATTGTTTTCTGGTCTATCGTGGGTATTTTTGATCGTAAAGGTCAACGCAAGGGATCTGTAATTGTCCAGAGTCTGCTTATAGGTGTCGATGCGGTAGGAATAGTCAGCCTCTTATCACTAGTCCTGGGGTTGATCCTGGCTTTGCAATCGGCAGCTCAGTTGCGTCAATTCGGAGCAAATATCTTTGTGGCTGATCTGATCGCGATTTCCATGGTTCGGGAGATGGGTCCGATGATGACCGCGATAATTGTAGCCGGAAGAAGTGGCTCGGCAATTGCCTCTGAGATAGCAACCATGAAAGTAACCGAGGAAATTGATGCTCTGAAGATGATGGCAATAGATCCGGTAAGGTATGTAGTTGTGCCTAAATTCCAGGCGATAACGATCTGTATGCCGCTTCTGGTTACTGTATCGATCTTTGTCGGTATCATCGGCGGATTGATCGTGGCGGTAACCTATCTGGATTTAAGTGTTGTATCCTATTTTACCGAGATTTTCGCGATTCTTACTTTCAAAGATGTATTTATCGGTCTTATGAAGAGTGTGTTTTTTGCCTGGGTAATAGTGATTATTGCCAGTTATTATGGTTTCAGAGTAAAGGGTGGATCTGAAGGTGTCGGTAGAGTAACAACCCTCTCGGTGGTTGCGTCTATTTTCTGGGTTATAGTTCTTGATGCTATTAACAGCCTGATTTTTTATTTTTAAGATTATGAAAAAAGCGATAATATCAGTTCGAAACCTGGTCGCAAAATTCGGCAATACAATTGTACTGGATAAGATCTCTGTAGATATATATCCAAGGGAAATAACTGTCATTCTGGGACGCAGCGGTTGTGGGAAAACGACCTTGATAAAAAATATTCTAAAGCTTTATCAACCCCACTCCGGATCAGTTAAGATCTTTGATGAAGATATTATTGGGATGGAAGATCAGGATTTTATCACTATTCTAAAACGGATCGGAATGCTTTTCCAGAATGGTGCCCTCTTGAATTCTGTCAGTATCTCTGATAATATTGCAATTCCCCTGGAACAGCACACAGATCTTCCACGAGATATAATTGATAAAATCATCAGGGTAAAACTGGAATTGGTGAACCTGGACCATGCTATGAATATGACACCATCAGAGCTTTCCGGTGGCATGAAAAAGAGAGTAGCTTTAGCACGGGCTATTGCTCTTGATCCTGAGATACTGATCTGTGATGAACCTTCTGCTGGGCTGGATCCTCTCACTAGTTCTTCCCTGGACGAATTGATCCTGAAACTGAAAGATCTGCTTAAAATGACGATCGTGATCGTTACCCACGAACTTGCAAGTATACACAGAATAGCAGACAGATTAATATTTCTTGATAAAAATCGGGTTGTATTTACCGGTAGTCTGGAAGAAGCAAAAGCTTCTTCTGTTTCCGAAGTGAAGACTTTTTTTAAGGCAGGTCGGTTTGAATGAGCAAGAGACCGAAATTTCTTGCTGCTGAAAACCTGGCCAGGTTGGCAAAATGGTTGCGATTTCTGGGATATGATACCGAGCTTTACAGGGCGGTAGGATTCAATAATAAACTAAGGATTCTCAAAAAGGATGGGCGTATCTATCTCACTAGGTGTGGAAAGGAGGCAGGATCCAATATTGCTTTTGCCAGGAAACTGATCAGATCGGGAAATCATCTGGAACAACTTCGGGAAATCATCGACTTTGTAGCAATTGATCAGAAAAGAATTTTTACTCGCTGCTCGATCTGTAACAGCGGTTTATATGACATAAAAAAGGAAAAGATCCGGGAACTTATTCCGGATTATATATACGAGAATCATGAAGAATACAGGATCTGTCGTAAGTGTGGCAAGATCTATTGGAAAGGGAGTCATTTTCTGGAAATGAAAAAAACTCTGGAGCAAATATTTAAAAAAATAGGATGAAACTATGACCAATTTTAACGATGTCGCTATAGGTAAAGTTATCGAGAGTTCTCCAAGTAAGGTTGTTATTGAGGTAATATCTCAACAGACCTTTGAAAACTACAAATATAGTATGCAGGTTGGGAAATATCTGAAAATTGCTAACGGGATTGAGCAGTATGTTATTGTCAGTATTGCCAGTATTATATCCGAACCGGAAAAAAAATACATGACCGAGGGAGAGAATAAGTTTCTGATCACAACACAACCGATCGGGACCCTGATAGGAGAGGATAAATTTTATCGTGGTAATACAACTCTGCCTACTCCACTGGAAAAAGTTTATCTCCTGGATGACGAAACTCTGGAATTCATTTTCTCAGCCCGGGCAGATTTTAATTTTCCCTTTGGTAAACTGGCTCAGAACAATGAGATCAGATTAAATATCAACGCTAACAATTTCTTCAGTAAACATATAGCTGTCGTCGGTTCCACAGGTTCAGGGAAATCCTGTACTGTTGCCAAGATCCTGCAGAAAGTACTTGGAATAGAGAAGGGTAAATATTTAAATAAAGAAAAGCAGAACAACGCGCATATTATTATTTTCGATCTTCACTCGGAGTACAAAGCGGCTTTTACTCTGGAAGATGATGCTGATTTTGAGCTTAATATACTGAATGAGGCAAATTTGATTCTGCCA
>JAUVIJ010000011.1 GCA_030592835.1 Candidatus Cloacimonadota bacterium
CAGATCTTTTAATTTTCTGTTTATAAAACCAATATCAAAACCGCAGTTATGACAGATCACGACATCTTTATCGAGAAATTTTAGAAGTTGTTCCAGAGCTTCCTTCTGATCCACACCCGAGTTTAATTGTTCATCTGAAATCTTGGTTAGAGCTTTGATAAATTGAGGGACTTTACCACAGGGTTTCACAAATAATGAAAGCTCTTCAGATTGTTTATAATCCCTGAATCTTATTGCTCCAATCTCGATGATTTCATTCTTCTTGAAATCTAATCCGGTTGTTTCTATATCCAGTACTGTAAAATCCGAGATCAGGTTTGTATTGTTATTAACTTGCATTAGAAGATTATTTTTCTAATTTATAACGTTGAATTTTTTTGATCAGACCCTGACGGCTGAGCCCAAGTTCTTTTGCTGTTTTAGTCTGATTCCAGTTAAATTCCTGAAGCGCTCTGATGATCATCTGTTTTTCCAGTTGTTCAACAGCATCCTTCAGACTTTTTTTCTCCAGCAGATTAATCGTTTCGGTATTTTCCCGAAATCGAAAGATCTCTTCCGAAAAATCTGCAGATTTGATATATGAATCTACATCAGCTAAAGTAACAGCCCTTTCTATCTCATTTTCGAGTTGTCGAATATTACCCGGCCAATCATAATTACTCAGATATTTCATAGCTTCTTCTGTAATACCATTAATCTTTTTATCGATCCTGTTACAATATTTGTCTAGAAAGTGAACAGCCAGCAGGGGAATATCCGATTTTCTCTCTTTCAGGGAGGGAACTTCGATCTTGATCACATTCAAACGATAAAACAGGTCGAGTCTGAAATCTCCCTTTTCCACTCTGTTTTTTAAGGATACATTTGTAGCACATATTACCCGAACATCGACATTTTCAATTCTGGTCGAACCCACACGCTTGATCTCGCCTGCCTGGAGAAAACGCAATAACTTAGCCTGAGTAGAAAGGCTTATATCAGCGATTTCATCGAGGAAAAAGGTACCTCCATTTGCGATTTCAAATAGACCTTTTTTATCATGAGTAGCACCGGTAAAGGATCCCTTGACGTGTCCGAATAACTCGCTTTCAAGAAGTGTCTCCGGTAAAGCGCCGCAATATTGAGCGACAAATTTCTTGTTGCGGCGATTGCTGTTAAAATGGATTGCCCTGGCGACCAATTCCTTACCTGTTCCGCTTTCACCCTCCAGAAGTATTGTTGTCGGGGTATCTTTTATTTTATCTATAATCGAAAATATCTCCTGGATCTTGGGACTTTTTCCGATTATATTGGCAAAGGTACTTGTGGCAGATAGTTCTTCTCTGATCACCTCATGTGCTTTTTGCAGATTGGAATAGGAAATATTCTCGACGATAACAATGATCTGGTTGCATAAAGCATTAAGCAGATTGTACATTCGTTCCGTGAAATAATGAGAACCGTGTTTGGTAAATAGACAGATTACACCTTTTCTTTCATTTCTTACACTGAGTGGAAAGGAGAGAATATTATTATATTCGGGAGCAAAATGAGGTTGTTTATAATTGAAACTTTTGTTTTCATCATAGGTTGTCTGAATATTTTTCATTAAAGCCGGAAAATCTTCATCCGTATTGCTTAAATTATTCAGAATCAAATATTCCCAGGAATCCTTAACAAGATGATTTGGGTACAGACAGAAAATTCCACCCTCAGCTTCGGAAAAATCCGTCATGCGATCGAGAGCGTTTTCCAACAGAACATCGAAATCGTTGATTTCATTGAGACCCTGGGTGATTTCATAAAATTTATTGAGCAGATTTTCCTGAAGTTTCGATTCGTTTAATTCGGCTGCATATTTTTTTTTGATCTTCTGAATGAAAATGTCATTTTTCTCTAAAAACTTAATTGCTCCAAAACTTTTGATTATTTTCTTGTTCTCATTCAGGATCTGTAGCGCCTGCTCCCATTCTTCCCCGGCAAACAAATGAGATGCTAATTCATAGTTAGCCAGAGCAAGATCGAAATTATTATTGGATTTTACAAATTTTTCGATCGCTTGTTTGAGAAATTTACGGGCAGCATCCGAATCACTCTTTTCCAATAAAGACCGAAAAAAGAAACATTTACCGATCTGATAATCATTACTGAGCTCTTCAGCTATTTTCTCTGCTATATCCAGATAATAATTTGCACTTTCGTAGTTCCGGGTCTCAATAAAATAATATGCCTGTTTCTGGGCACCTTCGACTACTTTGTCCTTTGCATTGAGATTCTTGAAGAAATCATAACTTTCTACCAGGTATCCATAGGCATCCTTAAATTTGTGCAGAGCTGTTAGAACACTTCCTAGATTACCGAACAATTCTGCTTTCAAAAAATCATCTGAGAACTTGGGGAGAAGTTCTTCACTTTTGGAATAACATTCAAATGCCATCATGAATTCACTGCGCTTTTCGTATAGTTCACCCAGGTTATTATAAGATTTGCAGATTCCCTCACTGAAATTATGTTCTTCCGATTTTTTAATTGCCCTTTCGTAGAAATCCCGGGCTTTATACCAGTCCCCAGATTTAAAATTGAGAGCTCCCAGATTATTTAGAGCCGCTATGACATTTCGATAAAGGTTATATTTTAATGCAAGTTCAAGAAGTTTATTGAAAGCTTCTTCCGCCTCCTTATATTTTCCATTATCCATATAGGTAACACCGATATTGATATATATAGTCGATATCACATCACGATCACCCAGCAGTTTCTGTATTTTCAAGGCTTCATTAAGATAATGCAAGGATCTTTCGTAGTCACTTTTATCCTCAAATAAGTAACCAAGATTGCTGTAGCAACCGGAAATACCGCTAAGGCTGAAACACTTTTTCTCAAACTCCAAGCTTTTTAAAAAATAACTTTCGGTTTTATCCCATCCGCCCTGCAGCATGGTTAAACCACCAAGGTTATTATTGATCGCAGCCAATCCCTTATAATCATTTATTTCACGGAACAGTTTCTCAGCTTCCAAAAATTCAGACTCGGCTTTGGTCCAATCATTAGAATAATAATAGATCAATCCTTTAATTTTTCTGAGTTTGGCTTTTATTTCATACCTTGTGCGTTCATCATCTATCCGGTTGGAATTTTGATTCGCACTATCTGTAATTGATATTGCTTCTTCAAAATCTTCCATATCCATCATGATCTCAGCTTTTAGAAGTAGTATCCTGCATTTCATTACCTGGTCTATGGATTCAGGAGAATATTTTCTTATAATTTCCAGTGCAAAATTGGCAGAATTGATTGACAACAGATTCTCAGCCAGACTGTAAATGATATTTTCAGCGGGAAGGGAATTTTCCATACAGATCTTCAACGCCTTTCTCAGAGTTTCTGTTGCTGTTTCGGGATCGCCACTCATTTTATAGGATTGCCCTAATTTTTCAAGAACCTGAACCTTGAGATCAGTTGAAAGAGGTTTCTCAAGAAGTAGTTTATAAATAACTATCAATGCATCAAAATCTTTGATGCTATTAAGGTAGTGAATTTTTTTATTGATCAATTGTACATTGGCTTCAATCAGAAAAATTTTCAAACATTCCGACGAAGTGTTTTTCTTATCCGATATAACCGGAGTATATAAAGCCTTCTGTTTTGCCTTTGACAAGCTGTTAAAGGATTCCTTTGCAGCAGAAACTTTGATCACAAAATAATTACCACCATATTCGAAAATCAGTTTTTTATTCTTCAGTGTTTCAATATCTTTCTTGAAGGTTTTTGTATTTATTATATCATTTAATCTGTCTGTTTCCGTATCCAGGAGTAATATCGTAAATATAAGTCGTTTTTGTTCTTCACTGAGTTCCTTGATTTCCCGCTTATATATGGATTCTATTGTGACCTGTTTTTCCAGAGGTGAGGCGAAATCAAGCTCTTCTTTTTCCCTGAAATATCTGTTGAATAGATACCCGATAATGAAAAGATCTCCTTGAGATATTTTGTAGACCATTTCACTTTCAACTATGAACTCGGATTTGCTGTTCTCATGAAAAGATTTCAGCATCTGACGGATATCGTTCTTGTCCGGATATTCCAACTTGATCTTTTCCGAAAAAGTAAAAGATTCCTCTCCGGAGAAAATGACAAAAGATAGTTTTTCCTTTGTAAAATACTGTACTAAATAATGGATAAAATCAAGACAATATTCATCAAGATAATAACTTTCATAGATCAGAATTTTCTTGGTTAGAAAAAGATTATCACGTTCCAGCCTGGTTGTGAGAAAATAGAAAAAATCAAAACGATTATCAGAAAGTCCCAGTTTTTTCCCTTCCTCAACAATATTATCG
Organism: Candidatus Cloacimonadota bacterium; assembly: GCA_030592835.1. GTDB lineage: Bacteria > Cloacimonadota > Cloacimonadia > Cloacimonadales > TCS61 > JAUVIJ01. Next base: position 4,320 of record JAUVIJ010000011.1, read on the forward strand.
AATTCAGTACCCTCTACTCCGGTAAGCAGTTTCACAATATCTCGGAGTTGATTATATCTGTATACATGAGGAATATAAACCCTGTGATCTATTTTTGAATCAGTAAGAAATTTTATAATTCGGTTGAATATCAAGAATTGTCCAGAACCTCTGCGCCCATATATTTCTACGATGTTACTTTCCGCAGTTTCTAATTTCTGCACTATCTCATTTATCATGGCAGAGTTTTTGGTTATGTAATCAGTTAAAATTTCTTCTGTTGTTTTACTCATTATTTCCTCTTACCTTTGGAATAAACGAATTTTTTTAGTCGGAGAAATTTTTGTCAACTTTGTTTTTGCTTGTAAATAACATTTACAAGGAAGGGTTATCCGAATTGTTTACTAATCAGTTTTCAGAGGTTCAGGTTATCCTGAGAATATTCTTCAGACTTTGCTTTATTTGATCCGGTTTTATTTCCAGCATGCAGCGAAAATGATTCCGAGGGCATTTGCTGTTGCCATGCAAACTGCATGGTTGACATTTAATATCAGTCTTGAGAATGACGGCTTTATCATTCTGAGGAGAAAAGCCCAGTAAGGGGTGAGTAGCCCCGAAGATAACGATCTGTTTTAATCCTAATCCTGCTGCGATATGCATGGGTCCTGTATCTCCGGAGATTATAACATCTAAGCAGTTCATAAAGTTTACCAATTTTTTCAGATCCAGAATTCCGCAGAAATTGATAACTTTATGATCTGTATTTTCTACTATTTCTAATCCCTGAATCTTATCATTTTCAGAACCCAGGATCAGGAACTGACAATTCCATTCATCAGGTATGGAATTTATGAATCTACAATAACTTTTCACCGGATACTGTTTAGTCCGATGCAAGGCTCCCGGAAAAATACCTATTAGATTAGCTGTTCTATCGATCTTTTTTTCTTTGAATAGATCGTCGATATCTTCATCCAGGAAAGGAAAGGTTTTAAGTTTTGGTTTAATATTTTTGTAGGATAACTCGATTTTTTTCAGGGTTTTCAAATAGAGGTTGGTAGTACTTTCGTTAGGAGTCTTTATTAATTTTTTCGTGATCAACCAGCGATAACAATGTCTCTTATTATAAGTTATGGTTTTCTTCGATCTCAAACAAGTTTTGATTACCAGGCTGTTAAATTTCCTGTGTAGATCAATGATTAGATCGTATTTATGTTTTTTAAGCTTGTTCAGCAGAGCTTTTTTATTCTCCCAATTATGAATCTGATCGACATCCCTGAAGGCTTCTACAATACTTCTGTAGGGCTTTTTCGTCAGATATTCAATGCTAGACTGGGGGTAATGATTTCTCAGAACCTGAACAACAGGTTGAGTTAATACAATATCACCGAGTGAGCTAAGTCGGATCAGAAGAATTCGCACCCTATTATCCTTTCATGATTACTTCTGTTTATTTTTTCTTATCCATATCGATAACGATTTTTTTAACAGCTTTCAGGGCATCCTTGACCTTATCTTTATTCCTGCCGCCGGCCATTGCCATATCAGCTCTTCCTCCACCGCTCCCATCGACAATCTTAGCCACTTCCCCAATTATTTTACCTGCATGGAAACGACCGACCAAATCTTTACTTACAACCGCAATCAATGAAACTTTGTCTTCAAAAATTGAAACCATTACAGCAATCCCGGAACCTAATTTATGTCTTAAATTATCACCGAGAAGCCTCATTTCTTCCGGTTTTGACAACTTTACTTTTGCTACTACCAGTTTAATTCCATTAACGAGAGGAGCTTTGCCTATAATTTCTTCCAGAATACTGCCAGCAGATTTCATTTTGTAGGTTTTCAATTGAACATGCATTTTCTTATTATCGGCAAGAAGTCTATTCAGTCTTTCCATCATGGATTGACGGGGAGCATTCAGATATCGGGAAACTTCATCGATCTCATGTTCCAGAAGATTAACATATTTCTCCGATCTTTCTCCTGTTATTGCTTCGATCCTGCGTACTCCTGCAGCAATGGATGATTCACCGGTTATCTTAAAAAGACCGATCTCACCGGTAAAACTTACATGAGTACCTCCACAGAGTTCCTTTGAGAAGTCTTGTACACTTACAACCCGGACATACTCGCCGTATTTCTCGCCAAACAGAGCAACTGCTCCTTCTTCTCTAGCCATTTCGATTGTTTTGATCTCGGTTCGTACTGTTAAGCATTCCCGTATTACTCGATTTACAATTCTTTCTACGGTCTTGATTTCTCTCTCCTTTACCTGCTTGTAATGAGTGAAATCAAAACGTAAATGCTCCGGATTAACCAGTGATCCTTTCTGCTGGATGTGTTCTCCCAATACTTCCTTCAATGCTTTATGCAGCAAATGGGTCGCAGTATGGTTTCTGGCAATATTTAACCTTGCTTCTTTGTCAATAATCACCGAAACTGGTTTATCGTTGATATCCCCGGATTTCAATTTCCCGATATGAATAAAAACCCCATTTACGATTTGAACATCGGTGATCTGGATGTTACAATTATTGTTATATATCCTGCCTTTATCAGCTACCTGACCACCTGATTCAGCATAAAATGGAGTGCGATCGAGTACTATACGTACAATGTTTTCATCATTAATACTGTATTTGACGATTCTGGCTATAGTCGAATCTAATTTATAGCCGACAAATTCAAATTTTTCAGTATCGAGGAATTCTATCCAATCAATTTCTTCTGTTTTCAATTCGAATTTTGCAGCCGCTCGAGCCCGGTCTTTCTGCCCCTTCATCTCTTTTTCAAATTCATCCTCATTGACTTCTAATCCTCTTTCCTGAGCCATCATCCGGGTAAGATCGAGTGGAAAACCAAAAGTATCATATAACATAAACGCTTCTTTACCGGATATTTTGCCTTTTTTTCTACCGTCCACTATCTCCCTGAATTTAGCCAACCCTTTGTCGAGAGTGAGATTGAAACGTTCTTCCTCGGCTTTTATAATTAATGTTATGTGAGCCTTTCTTTCTTTTATTTCCTGGTAGTAATCAGACATTTCCTGCACTACGACATCGACAAGCTTGTAAAGAAATGGGGATCTCATATTCAGGATTCGACCGTGACGGGCAGCTCTTCGAAGAATTCGACGTAGAACATAACCCCTACCCTCATTTGAAGGTATCCCGCCATCGGCTATGGCAAAAGTAAGAGCTCTGATATGGTCGGCAATTACCCGATGAGATATACCCAGATAATCTCTTAATTCGGAATCCTGCTCAGGAATGGATTTGCTCCGGTATTTTCTTTGAGGATAGGAAACTCCGGTGATTTCTGTTATACCATCCAATAAAGGGGTGAACAGATCGGTATCATAATTGGTTTCCACGCCCTGCAGAATCTGGCAGATTCGTTCAAATCCGGCACCGGTATCAACATATTTTTTTTCCAGATTCGCTAGTTTTCCATCTTCTCCCTTATTGAATTGGATAAACACCAGATTCCAGATTTCTATGAAGCGATGACAATCGCCATTTACACGACAAATATGATCAGGATCATCCTCACAGTTACAGAAACTTTCACCCCGATCATAATGAATTTCAGAACTGGGTCCGCATGGTCCTGTTGCTGCCATTTCCCAGAAATTATCTTCATCTCCGCTGAATTCTATATGGTTTTCTTCTATATCGGTTTCATTTTTCCAGAGTTCATAGGCTTCCTGATCACTTTCATGAACCGTAGCATAAAAACGTTCTTTGGGTAATTTCCATATTTCGGTAAGCAACTCCCAAGCCCAGATTATTGCTTCTTTTTTGTAATAATCTCCAAATGACCAGTTTCCCAGCATTTCGAAAAAAGTGTGGTGATAACCATCTTTCCCGACTTCTTCCAGATCATTATGCTTACCCCCGGCCCGAATACATTTCTGACTGTTGGCAACACGAAGATATTCCGGTTTACGTAAACCCAGAAAGATCTCTTTAAACTGATTCATCCCGGCATTGGTAAACAACAATGTGGGATCATCAATAGGAATTACCGGAGCAGATGGCATCAATTTATGTTTTTTACTCTCAAAAAATTTCAGGAACTGCTCCCTGATAATCTTACTCTTCATACAAACTCCCAGATTATTAGGCAATCTAATTAAAACATATCTTCACTATCCGGAGAAATAAGATCGATACAATTATGATAATTTGTTACAAAATTGAAAAGAAAAAATATGTAAAGAAAAAGATAGTTCTGACTAAACTCGACTCGGGTTTATCGAATCTTCAGAATGTTGGGTTGCTCCTGCCCAAATCCCGAATGCTTTCGGGAGAAGATCAGCAAGCTGAACATTCCGATGTTTCTCTTTTTTTTGAGTTTCATCTTAATAGAACTATCAACTTTATGATAGCGGAGAGCTCGAGTCGGGTTTTTACATTTATTCTGGTTTCTATCTTTCTTTATTTGCCCAATTTTCCGAAGGTTTCAAACCTTCGGAAGCTGCTATTCACGAATCACTAATCACGATTTTCTATTTCGCCAATACCATCTTTCTGCTGTAACTACCAGCACTGGTATTCAGTTTATAAATATAGATCCCAGAAGGAATCTCGTTACCATTGTTGTCCAGACCGTTCCATTCAACAAACTCTTTATCATCAGCTATTATCTCTCTGTTTTCGAAGAGGATGACCATCTTCTCACCTTTCAGATTATAAACCGTAAGAGTTCCAACACAATCTTCCTTCATTCTGTAGCTTATCCTAGTGTTAGGATTAAAGGGATTCGGGTAATTCTGGTGCAGACCATAAAGATCGGGAATCTCGGGAGTGCCCGGATCTTCACCATCTTCAGGGACGGTAAGGGAAATTGGTCCGTAAGTATCTGTATATCCAAGGTTATCAATGCTTTCCAGCCAGTAGAAATATTCCTGATTATCCTGGATATCGTATTCATCATCGAAGACATAATCTGTCGGTTGCGAAGTAGTACCTGCTCCGGGAATTAACTCGGGATTGATCTGCAACGATTCGTTTACATTTTCGCTTTCCGAACGGAATACATTCCAACCAATATTATTTGTTTCGCTCTGGGTCGTCCAGAACAGGGTCGGAGTGCCGTTACTGTAAGCTGCTGAAAAAGAGGAGAGTTCTACAGGTACTTCACCCTCTTCAATACTGTCTATCTCAGCAGTATCTGAACTGACAGTTATTGATGTATTATCTACATATAATACATTATTCCCATCACTACTGTATATTCTTGTTTCGACAATCAAGCCATCTCTAAGACCACCATCCGAATCAAAGGTCCAAGTCCATTCCAAATAGGACCATCCTGTTCCATCTGAGTAATCATAATTACCGGAAGCAGAACCCTCATAAGAATTGATATCACCACCTGGAGGAGTATAGTGCCCCCATATCCTACCTGATGGGTAAGCACTTTCCGTCACATCGTATACATAAAAACCGGCTGTGATCACATCACCATCTGTAAGCCCCGTTACCCACCAGATGAAAGCCTGGGGAGTACCGCTTAAAGGATCTTCAGTCATTTTTAAACTGTGTGTTCCGCCAAAAGCTTGTTCAGTGCTGTTTTCAAGAGTCAACGTGGAAACATATTGTCCAAGTGCTGTGCCACCATCTTCCCAACCATAAGTTGCATTCTGTATAGAAAATGATAAAGAGCAAATTAAAATAAATGATAATAAAATAATAATTCGTTTCATATTTTCTCCTCTGTTTATTATTTGTTCTCAAATAATGAAAAAATAATGAATTTTTGTAAAGAAAATAATTACAAAATAAATTCAAATCCGGTTAAACCCAGATAATGCAATAGAATTTTAATAAAAAGTGGTGATATTTTATAGGGTGATGGTTTAGTTCCGAAGCATTCCAAGCTGTGTATATAACTTATTTTTTTACTTTTTGATAAAGAACAATTCACCTCATTTTGACCATCTTTCTGATCAGGGATCCATTTGGGGTCCTGATCCGGTAGAAATATACCCCATGTGGAAGATCTTTACCTATCCATTGAACTGAATGCTCTCCCGACTCTAAAACCTGAGAGATCAACGTGGTTATTTTCTGCCCTTTGATATTGAAGATATCAAGCTTAACATATCCAGCTTCGGATAACTGAAAGACTATAGATGTACCTTGATCACAAACGGTTTCATTACCGAAAGGATTGGGAAAATTTTGCAAAAATGATATAAAATGCAGATGAGAATTATCTGCAGAAACACCTTCATCCTTTTTCAGGATCATTCCGGATTCCCCTGAAATATAGACATGATCCTGAAGAACATCCACCGATTTCAAATTGGCTGTAACACCCGGAAAATCATCCACCCATTCCAGAATATCATTATTCGTGTATTTTACTATTCCATTATCACCAACTGCATAACCCTTGTCACCGTGAAAATCGATATTATGAAAGGCGTTGGGATAATGCAGTGAATTCCAGTTGTTCAGATCAGTCGTATGGGTTATGCATCCCCAGCCATCCCATCTTGCCGCAGCAGTATGTCCTGTGACATCATCAAAAAAATAACAGCCGTACAATTTCCCTTCATGCCAGTTACCGTTATCATTCAGATAAAATGCATAAAAATTGAAAGAGGAACAATTGTTCACAGTTCTAGCGACAAGAGGTTGAAAAATGGAATTTTGTCCGGCAAGAAATCCTATGGTACTGCTGCTCATATGGGCTCCCCAGAAACCACCACCCATGTAATCTGTCTGGACTATTGTCCAATCTACCCCAAAATTTTCTGTGCTGAGAATTGTCTGGGCTGCTCCTCCAGCTATTCCTGTCCCGGAAGAATGAACTGACACACTATAGAGATTATACATTAATCCCGGAACCGTTACTTCCTCCCACGTTTCTCCGCTATTTACCGATCTCAATATCACGGGACCATCACCTACAGCAAGGACTATATTCTGATTAACGAAACAGACATCATTGAGTTCATTATCAGTTAAAACGGTTATAACATCCCAATCTAAACCGCCGTTTTCAGTTCGCAGTATCACACCTGAACCACCGACTGTAATTCCAGTATTCACATCCCAGAAATCTATAGCATTAAGATCATTGAAAACACCTGATTCTAATTGTTCCCATTCTGCGAAGAGAAATCCCCATAAACCAGGAATTAATATCAAAAATAATATGATTTTCTTTGTTATGAACATAAAATCTCCTTCTATTATTTAATTTCTGAATGAAATAGCCTGATGACATTAAAATATATGGGAAATGAATTTATTTTATATTATGTATACTGCAATCTATACAGATCGTAATAAAGACCTTTTCTGGCAAGAAGTTCCTGGTGGTTCCCCTTTTCCTTGATCTCACCTTTATGAATAACAATAATTCTGTCTACATGCTGAATTGTCGACAATCGGTGGGCAATTATTATGGAAGTTCTATCTTCCATTAGTTTTTTCAGTGCATCCTGGATCAGGATCTCGGTTTCGGTATCGATGTTGGAAGTTGCCTCGTCCAGAACAAATATCGCCGGATTATAGGCGAGTACCCGGGCAAAAGCGATTAACTGCCGTTGACCTACTGAGAACGTAGCTCCTCTTTCCATTACGGGTTCTTGATATTTTCCGGGAAGTGTTTCAATAAAATCATGAACATTGACGTACTCAGCGACCCGGAGCATATCTTCATCGGTAAAATCTACATTGTTGAGAGCAATATTATCTCGGATCGTACCTGAAAAAAGGAAAACATCCTGCTGAACAATTCCCACATTTCCCCGCAGATCTTCCAGAGTATAATCATGCAATTCTTTTCCATCGATCAGAATCCTGCCCTTCTGGAAAGGATACAATCCTGATATCAAACTGATGATCGAGGTTTTTCCCGAACCAGTATGCCCGACAAGTGCTATTTTTTCACCCGGTTTGACCTTAAAGGAAATATCCTTCAGAATATCTCCGTCGTGCTCATTATATCTGAGCCACACATTCTGAAATTCGATCCCTCCCTGCAATCGGTTCATGGGAGAATCCTTTTCTAAGTAGTTTTCTATGGGTTTACCCATCAGGTCGAAGATCCTTTCTGATCCAGCCATCGCTGCCTGCAGGATATTAAACTTTTCGCTGAGATGATCGATAGGTTCGAAGAACCTGTCCATATAGCTGAGGAAGGCTATAAATATGCCGAGTGAGATCGAGTTTTTCATCACCTGTCCCAATCCATACCAGAGAATGATCGCTATTGCTATTCTGCGCATTGAATGAATAAAAGGTCGAAATGAGGCATAAATCTTCATTTGTCGGATCGAAGCTTGATAATATTCTCGGTTGATCTTGGCAAATTCCCGTCGTTTGCGATTGTACTGATTGAAAAGCTGGATGATCTTAACCCCGGAAATATCTTCTGAAAGTGCGGCATTTATGGCGGCAACCCTTTTTCGAACGATCCGATAAGCTACTCTGATCTTATTTTTGAAGGTTCGAAGTAGAATGAACAAAACCGGCATTACTGTAAAAGTAACAAGTGCCAACCTCCAGTTCAGGATCAGCATCATAACCAGGATCCCCAGCATTATCAGCAAATCCTGGATCAGTTTAATCAATCCGGCACTCAACATTTCATCAAGTGTTCTGACATCATTTGTAATTCTGGTTACAAGTCTGCCTATGGGATTTTTATCAAAAAAAGAAAGCGGCATTTTTTCCAGATGCCCGAAAACCTTTCTGCGAAGGTCATACATGGCATGCTGGGCAGCATAATTTATTGAATATATCTGAAAATATGTAAAAATGAACTGAAAAAATACAATAGCAACAAAAATGATCCCATATCGGAGTAATTTCCGGGCATCTTTTGCTCTCAGGACCTTTAATTGCACTTTATCCAGAACACCTTTTTTCTGGAGATCTTCGAGATATGCAGAAGGAACTGCAATCCTGTTTTCTGCCAGCTCCCAGAAACCCTGATTTTCCAATAAGTCTCTGATCGAATCTTTATTATCAAGAAATATGATCTTCCGATGGAGCCTGTCGTCCGAAGTAAATTTATCCAGATCGTTTCTATGAATATAATTCATTTTATTGTTGGGAAATATGAGAAATGTATTATCCTGATACTCGAATATATTGAAGTTTACTTTTTTATTTATATCCATGAATTCGGCAGCTTCTCCAGTAGAAGAGAAGATGATGAGATTGCGGTTTACAGCTATAACATCATCAACAGCTTGTTTTGTTATATAGGGTAGAGCCAGCTCAGCACAAGCTATTAACAATAACAACAGAAAGGATAATATAACCTGGTAAAGATAGGGCTTCAAAAAGCTGATCAATCTCACAAACAACTGTTTGTCGTAGATCCTGCCTTTGATATCTTCTTCGGAACCGTAATGGAATCCCCTCATTATTATCCTATTAATCCTTAAGTTTTTCTTCTATCTTCTGTTTTTCATAGAGGTCATGGTAAACCCCTTTTGAAGACAGTAATTTCTCATGAGTACCGGTTTCAACGATTCTGCCTTTATCGAAAACGACTATTTTATCAGCATGTTGTAGAGATGAGATCCTATGTGCTATGATGATAGTTGTTTTATTGGAGCGCAGGTTAATTAAATGTTCCAGGATCTGCTTTTCCGTTTTAGTGTCGACTGCAGAAAGAGAATCATCGAGTATCAAAATATTTGGATCCATCAATAGCGCCCTGGCTATAGCCAATCTCTGTTTCTGCCCTCCCGATAATGTAACTCCTCTTTCACCAATTACCGTATCAAACCCACCTTTAAATTCGATGATGTCCTTATAAACCTGGGCATAACCGGCAATTTCCTCAACGATCACACGCTCGGTATCTGGTTTGCCCAGGGAAATATTATTGGCTATCGTATCCGAGAAAAGAAAGATGTCCTGAGGTACCGTTATGATATTACTCCTGAGACTATGAAGCGGAATTTTATAAATTTCATGACCATCAATAAAAATAGTATCGCGGGGGGGATTGTAAACTCGAGTCAAAAGGTCGATCAAAGTGGTTTTACCGCAACCTGTCCTACCAACAACTGCCAGGGTCGTTCCCGAATCCAGTTGCAGAGAAATATTATCAAAAATAACCGGAGATTCTTCATTATAACTGAATTTCAGGTTTCTGATCTCTATATTCCCGATCAAATGATAGATGCTATTATTCGCAGCAGCATCTTCAAGTTCGGGTTGGACTTCAAAAATGGAATTAAGTCTGACCAATGAGGCTTTACCTCTTTGATAAAGATTTACGAACCAGCCAATTGCGATCATGGGCCAGACGAACATACCGAGATAGGAGAAAAAAGCTATGAATTCTCCCATTGAAATTTTGCCGAGAATAACGAATTCCCCGCCAAATACAAGTACTATTCCCATACTGATCGATATAATAAGAAACATTGCCGGGTGGAAAACTCCGAAGATCCTCACGAGAGAAATATTGTCTTTTACATAATTATAGGCTGAACGGGACATCTTCTCCAGCTCGGGTTTTTCCTGACCGAAAGCTTTAACAACCCGGATCCCGGATATACTTTCCTGTACCATACCTGTCAGATTCGCAAAAGATTTCTGTACTTTTTTGAAAAGTTGATGAATCCGGCGACCAAAAATAATGATTATCACAGTAAGCAAAGGCATGGGAATTATTGCCAGAAGTGTGAGCCTGGAACTGATATTGATCATAAAGAACATGGAAGCAATGGAAAATACCACGATATCAACAATAATAACAAATCCAAAACCCATCAACATTCTTACAGCATTGAGATCATTGGTGGCATAAGCCATTAGATCTCCAGTTTTTGCCCGGTTGAAAAAATCGCGGGGGAGAGAAAGCAGATGATCGTAATAAAGTTGCCTGAGGTCACGATCCACGATCCAGGCGTTACCCATTAGAAGTAATCTCCAGAGGAACCGGATCAATGCTATTCCAATGGCAATCAGAAAGATCAATAAAGAATATTTAAGCAAATGAGACTGGGTAAACCCGGGAATATCCAGACTATCTACGGCTGTCTGCATTATTTTAGGAACTATAAGCTGTAGAATATCTACAATTATGATCAGGAACAAACCGACAACAATACGCAGCCAGTTTTTTTTCAGGATCGGAGTAACTTTGGAGAAAGCTTTCATGAAATTAAATCAGTCTTAGAAAACTGAATCAGAATGAATCCTGTAAGATTAGTTTAATTTTAGTGGTCGATCCCGGCATCACTTTTGATATTTATCCATATATAAAAAGGCACATCCTTTTGCCATCCGTCTTATTCTGGCTATGTAAGCCGCTCTTTCAGTTACACTGATTACTCCGCGGGAATCTAATAGATTGAATATATGAGAACATTTCAGGATAAGATCATAGGCTGGATAAACCAGTTTTTCTTCGATCAGGGAAGTGACCTGTGTTTCATAATCGACAAAAGTTTTAAAAAGGGAGTTAACATCCGCTGCTTTGAAATTATATTGAGAAAATTCTATCTCTTTATTTAAAAATATCTCTCCGTATTTAGTGCTGTCATTCCATTTGATCTCTTTAAAATCATCAACATTCTGGATGTACATCGCCAGTCTTTCCAGACCATAAGTAAGCTCGACACTGATCGGAAAGACCTCTATACCACCAACCTGCTGAAAGTAGGTGAACTGGGAAATTTCCATTCCATCGAGCCATACTTCCCAACCTAATCCCCAGGCACCCAGTGTAGGTGATTCCCAGTCGTCTTCCACAAATCTGATATCATGTTTTTTTATTTCTACTCCGATTGCCTGCAGACTCAAAAGATATTGATTCTGAATATCGTCGGGAGAAGGCTTGATAATTACCTGATACTGGTAATAATGCTGAAGACGGTTAGGATTCTCGCCATATCTTCCGTCTTTAGGCCGGCGACAGGGTTGAGCATAGGCAATTGAAAGAGGAGTTTTACCAAGAGAACCGAAAAAAGTAGCAGGATGAAATGTCCCTGCACCCATTTCCAGATCATAAGGTTGAAGAATATTACAGCCTTTCTCTGCCCAGTACTGGTGCAATTTAAATATCATGTCCTGAAAATTCATATATATTCCTATTTTAATAAAGTTCCAGATACTTATCCAGCTCCCATTGAGAAACCTGCTTGCTGTAATCATCCCATTCCAGGGTTTTAGCCTCGATGTAATTCCGGTAGGTATGTTCACCCAGTGCCTGTTGAATTACTTCATCTTTCTTCAGCGCTTTCAATGCCTGCCAGAGATTATGAGGTATGGTCTCAATCTTTAGTTGATCCAGCTTCTCTTCAGTAAAGAGATAAATGTCCTCTTCCAAGGGTTTAGGGGGCTGCATTTTATTTTTGATCCCATTCAGCCCAGCCGCAAGCATAACGGCAAAGACCAGATAGATATTGGAACTGGGATCAGCACTTCTCAATTCCAGGCGTGTAGACTGAGGATTACCCTTGAATGTGCCAGGAACTCTGATCAGAGCAGAACGGTTAGTTCTACTCCAGCTAATATATACGGGAGCCTCATAACCGGGCACAAGCCTCTTATAAGAATTCACTGTTGGTGAAAGGATTGAACTCATAGCATTGATGTGATTTAATTGCCCGGCAATGAAATTATAGGCAATTTCAGATAATTTATATTGATCTTTCTCATTATGGAATTCGTTAAAACCCGTTTTTTTATTGAAAAAGCTCTGATGAACATGCATACCGGAACCATTTACTTCCGCCATAGGTTTAGGCATAAATGTGGCATGGAGTCCATGCTGTTGGGCAATGGCTTTAACAACAAATCTCAAGGTCATAGCATTATCGGCAGTTTGCAGAGCATCACCGTATTTGAAGGAGATCTCATGCTGACCAATAGCTACTTCATGATGTGTAGTTTCGATCTTGATCCCGAATTCTTCCAGGGTCAGACTCATATCACGCCTGATCTTATAGGCTTCGTCAGTTGTCAGATCAAAATAGCCAGCCTTGTCATTGGGTAATGGTTTCAGACCATTATCGGTCTTAAAAAGAAAGAATTCCATTTCCGGACCGGTTTTGTATGTCAACCCCAATGCCTCTGCTTTTTTCAGAACACGTTTCAATATATAGCGTGGATCTCCTTCGAAAGGTGAACCATCAGTGTTATGAACATCACAGAAAAATCTTGCAGTATTACCTTGTTCCGATCTTAACCAGGGAATCACTGCATATGTAGATATATCAGGAGCCAGATACATATCACTTTCATATATACGCGCAAAACCAAGAATTGAAGAACCATCAAACCAGACGCCATTAGAAAGAGCGTTTTCTAAACCCGAAATTGAAATTGTCAGGCTTTTCACGATCCCAAAAAGATCGGTGAATTGTAACTGAATGAATTTTATTTTATCTTCTTTTACTCTTCTCCGGATTTCAGCTTTATCCATAATAACACTAC
>JAUVIJ010000206.1 GCA_030592835.1 Candidatus Cloacimonadota bacterium
ATACTGATAGAGATTGTACCCTTAATTCTTCGACAGCTTTTTTCCCGGTACCCGATACCGACTGATAAGTACTGACGATCAGTCTTTTAATACCGACAGTATCATATATTGGTTTGAGGATAACTACCAGTTGGATAGTGGAACAGTTTGGATTTGCTATAATACCGGAATGTTTCGATATTTTTTCCGGGTTTACTTCAGGTACGATCAGGGGAACGTGATTATCCATTCTGAACACACTACTGTTATCAATAACAACAGCTCCTGCATTTACTGCAACAGGTGCGTATTTCCTGCTGGCTTCGCTACCTGCACTGAAAAGGGCAATATCAATTCCCTGAAAACTATTGTGATTGACTTTTTCGATTGGTATCTGAATGCCCTTAAATTCCTGAATACTTCCGGCTGATTTTTCGGATGCCAGGAGTTTCAATTCAGCAATAGGGAATTCCCTTTCCTCCAGGATGCTGACCATGGTTTTACCCACAGCTCCGGTCGCACCCAGGATCGCTACTTTTTTATCCTTCAATAGTTACTCCGCAATATAGAAAGACAATATTTACATCTCGGCTTTAATTACTTCCGCTAGACGTTTTACACCTTCGACATTCTTTTCTTTGGATACATAGGAAAAATTAATTCTGGCAGTATTCCTTCCACTACCGTCACAGTGAAATACGGATCCGATCACAAAAGCTACTTTTTTCTCAATTGCTTTTACGAATAGTTTCTCTGCATCCATGTGTTCCGGTAAGGTCAGGAAAAGGAACAAACCACCCTCCGGTCTGGTCCAGGAAACTCCCTCAGGCATATATTTCTCAAAAGCATCCAGCATAAGATCCCTTTTTTCGTGATAGGAATGTATAATCTCTTTTAATTTTATATCAAAAAAACCCTTCTCGATATATTTGGCTGCAATTTTCTGTACAAAAGGTGAAGTACAGAGATCTGTATTCTGTTTTGCCACGACGAATTTGTCTATAATGTCTTTATGGGCGATAACCCAGCCTATTCTGAATCCGGGTACGAATATTTTGGAGAAGGTACCCAGGTTTATCACTTGTCCGGTTCCATCCATAGAATATAAACTCTGCTGATCCTTACCTTCAAACCGGAGCTGTTTATAAGGGCTGTCTTCAATGAGAAGAACGTCGTATTTGTGTGACAGTTCGATAATTTCCTTCCTTCTGAAATCAGGTATAGTAACCCCGGCGGGATTCTGAAAATCCGGAATAATATAGATGAATTTTGGTTTTTCACCAGCTGCCTTCAATTCCTTGAGTTTGATTTCAAGCGTCTTTGAACACATACCGTGTTCATCGAAACAGACTCCAATCATCTTTCCACCGTAGGAATTGAATGCTCCCAGTCCGCCCAGATATGAAGGAAGCCCGACTATGACTTTGTCACCTCTATTTATGAAAATCTTAGAAAGTAGATCGAGACCCTGCTGTGAAGCAGTTGTAATAACGATATTTTCCATTCCGATATCAAAACCATAACTTCGATAGTTTTCGACTATTAGTTTCCTGAGTTTAGGATCTCCTTCTGTCGTCCCGTATTGAAGTGCTAAGCCGGGTTCGGCATCAAGGACTTCAGACGTAATCTGTTTCAGTTCTTCTACAGGAAAGGAATCCGGATAAGGTAATCCGCCTGCAAAAGAAATAATATCAGGATCCTGGGTTAATTTCAACAATTCTCTAATCGCTGATCTCTTCATTCCTAATACATTTTCGGAAAGAATACTTTTGAAATCGCTGATCATTTTCCCTCCATCTCTATTTATTTATATATTGTTTCAATTTATAATCATCGATTTGTTTCTGTATACTGGAGTATAGTTGCCTGGTAGTTTTCACCTTAAGGATGTAATTCTCCTTATTCCTGTCCAGTTTCTCGGTTAAAATCTCGGTCTTGTCGTACATGAATGAGATCAGGCTTTGCATTTCGACCGGGATTATCACTTCCAAATCGACTTTTCTTCTTAAGAAATATTCCTCAATTTTGTCAAACAATCTTTCAAAACCCAGATCCTCTCTCGCAGAAATAAAAACAGCGTCGATATAGGTTCTCATAATCTTTTTTTTGAGGAAAGAATAATAATTGCTCTGCATTTTATCGATCTTATTAAAAACATAAATAACATTTTTATCTGCAGCCCCTAATCCTTGAAGCACATTATCTACAGCATCAATCTGATCAAATAAATAAGGATTGGATATGTCGACTACATGCAGTAATAAGTCTGCTTCGATTACTTCCAGCAGTGTGGAATGAAAGGATGAGATCAACTTATGAGGTAGTTTCCTGATAAAACCGATCGTATCCGTAATTACAGCTTCTTCCCCACTTTTCAGTTTCAGTATTCGTGACATGGAATCGAGGGTGGCAAATAACTGGTCGGCAATATAACGCTTCTCTCTTGTCAATTTGTTAAAAATAGTCGATTTGCCGACATTTGTGTAGCCTACCAGGGCAATAGTAACAAAATTCCTGCGTTTGTTTCTTTTAATAACAGTAGTTTTTTCTACAGCGTTTATTTTCTTCTTTAAAACGGCTGTTTTTTTGCGGATCATCCTTCTATCAGTTTCCAGTTGTTTTTCGCCAGGTCCGCGGAAACCGATACCGCCTTTGATCCGGGAAAGGTGCTTCCACATGTGCTTTAACTTGGTATAGCTGTATTCGAGTTGAGCTAATTCGACTTGGAGTTTGGCTTGTTTGGTTCTGGCATGGAGAGCGAAAATAGCCAGTATGATCTCGGTACGATCTACCACATTGCAACCGGTAAGATCGGAGATATTTTTCGATTGAGAAGGAGTGAGATCGTTATTGAAAATCAGAGTTTCTACCTTGAACTGACCGGCAGCATTCTTGATCTCGCTGATCTTTCCTTTCTTGATATAGGTAGAACTATCAAGGGATTTTAAATTCTGGCTATAGGTATTTATTACTTCAGCGCCTGCAGTTTCTGCTAAATGTTTAAGTTCTTCGATCGTTTCCTGGAAATAATCACGGGATTTTTCTCCACAGCATACTCCGACCAGAAACACTCTATCTTTTTTTATCATCTATGTGATCAGGATTCGTAGATCAGCACTTTTTTATTATCTTTTCGCCAACTCAGATATTCTTCCTTAATCTCTATTTTACAGATTGTTTCCCTGTTCTCGGATTCAAAGGTCATGATATTGAGATAGTGCATACGATTATCTTTGCCTTTAAAACTTTTCTGGGGTAATTCGATCTCTATCTTGCCATCTTTTCTCAAAACTGTGATTTCATTAATAAATATGCCGGGCATAATCTCGATAACTGCCCTGGCTTCTACTATGCCTGAACTTACATCACGGAATTTAATCTTCATTTAATCCTCATTTAAGATTTATAATGAAAGGCGGATATATCCTG
>JAUVIJ010000187.1 GCA_030592835.1 Candidatus Cloacimonadota bacterium
GACCCAACATCCCTTTAAATCCCGGTTGTCGTATTTTGGTAAGTCTGAAAAGTTCCTTGTATAAGGAATGCAATGATATTCCATTCTGATTGTTACAGTGGTATCGGATGATTTCATTAAAATCTCCTTCCAGGATAATATTAAAGGCTGTATGTACCTCTATGGTATTTTCCGAGTTAGCAGTTATGAGAAAATCCGGTATGTTGTGTCCATCGGTAGGCAGCCAAACGACCGAACCACCAATTACCATCAGTTCTCCCATACAGTCGAAATTATCCTCGACCTTGTTACCCAGTGCTCCGATCCCAAGAGAATAGTGAATATTCGACAACTGTTCGGAACAGATATTCTCTCTGGTACATTTAGCTCTGAGAAAATCATCGTTCGATCCTGTTATCCTGATCTTTGCTGTTTTATCGGATCCTTTTCTGAATTGCAGTACACCGATCTCAGTTTGATACTCATCCCCGATATCGGCTATGTTATTCTTTGTAGATCCCTGTTCATTGAATTCCTTTAGAGCATCTGTCAGAGTCTCATGACAGGTAAAAACATTCAGAAATCCAGCTAGTTTGAGAACATTTAAAGGATAAGAAGCGACACAAGCCAGGTTCATGTCACCACCTAACTTCCTGCTTTTTTTCTTTATCAATAAAAGCGTTCTGATCCCTGCGCTGGAGAGATAATCTATTCCCTCCATATTCAGCACGAATTTGTAACTCCCTTTATCGAACATTGTATTGATCTGTTCCTTCAGTTCCCCGGCTTGAAAAGCATCCAGTTTACCTTTTAGGTACAGAACGTCCACATCCTTTATTTTATCCTGTCGAATATTCATCATATATTCCTTTCATTATCTGAATTTTCTTTTTTCTTTATTAGAAAAGAAATGGAAAGTATAAGTTCTGCATAATTAGGGTAAAATTGAAAATGAGATATTTTTGTAGAAAATCTTTTATTCAACTCATCCCCTAACCCTTTCTCTTGCAAAGAGAAGGAGAATTGAAGTCATCCCTCCGGCAGCTGCCGGAGAGGGACCGAGGGTGAGTTATATAATCTACTTTTGCAGAATGCTTAATGGAAAGTAGAAAAGAAAAATTATCCTTAAGACCACAAAGTAGTCCTTTAGATTGATTCATCCGCACTCCTCAGGGATTTTGCAAAATTCTGTTTTTTGTAAGCAAACTGGCAAGCAAATTTCTTCCTTATTTTTCCGATGGAGATAAAATCCCATTTTTGTATCTTTATCTTTTCCAAAAATATTCATGATAATAGACAATGGCTTGACAGGTTATTCTTTTTTGCTCATATTTGAAAAAGTATCCTTTTAAAGATCGTATTGACGAAAGGATAACAGAATTATTCTTAATAATAATAATTTAAATTTTGTACCATTTAAGGAGTATGAATGCAGAAAGAACATAAATTAGCTGATCAATTACTGGAAAGAGCCTCAATTGCTGCTGGTGTTTTTAATCAGTTCGATCAGGAACAGGTTGATCGTATAGTAGAGAAGGTTTTTAAAGCTGGTTTTGCGAACAGGGTCAGCCTGGCCAGGATGGCAGCCGAGGAAACACAACTTGGCGTCTGGCAGCATAAAGTTATCAAGAATACCGTTGCTACCCAACTGGTTTATGATAACATCAAGGATGAAAAGACTGTGGGTGTTTTGTCTTCCAACAAACTAACAGGCATTACAGAAATCGCTCAATCCCTTGGACCCATCTTTGCTGTAATTCCGGTAACCAACCCAACTTCAACAATTATGTATAAGATCCTGATCTGTCTGAAAACCAGGAATCCTGTTATCATAAGCCCTCATCGCCGAGCAAGGGAATGTAGTATTAAAGCTGCCCGAATCTGTTATGAAGCAGCATTGGAGGCAGGAGCTCCGGAATATTGTGTTCAATGGATAGAACAAACTTCGCGAGAATTGACCCACGCTTGTATGACTGATGACAGAATGGCTCTGATCCTGGCTACCGGTGGTACAGGGCTTGTTCATGCTGCTTACAGTTCCGGAACACCAGCCTTGGGTGTCGGTCCGGGAAATGTTCCCGTTTTCATTGATAGAAGCGCCGATCTTCCTCTTGCAGTTGAAAGTATCATTTCTTCCAAAACCTTTGATAATGGTACTGTTTGTGCCAGCGAACAATCTATAATCGTGGAAAAGAAAATTGCACAGAAAGTTATTACAGAGTTTGAAAAACAGAATTGTTATTTTCTTAAACCTGCTGAGATCGAAAAAGTGGAAAAGATAGCTATAAATCCACAGACAGGCGTCATGAGTGCTGAAATCGTTGGTCAATCCGTAGAAAAGATTGCAGAATTAGCCGGTATAACTGTTCCTCAAGGTACAAAGATCCTGATCGCTAACCTGGAAGGAGTTGGCAAGGGTTATCCTCTTTCCCGTGAAGTTCTGGCACCAATTCTGGCATTTTACACAAGGGATAATTATGAAGAAACCATCAAAACCTGTATCGATCTCAATTATTTAGGAGGCATAGGCCATACAGTCAGTATTTATGCTAATGACCAGAAAAGAATCCAGGAATTTTCCGAGTTGATGAATGCGGGTAGAATAATAGTTAATACTCCTTCCGCTCAAGGAGCTGTTGGCGGTATATTCAATACACTGGCTACTTCCTTTACTCTCGGTTGCGGAGCCGGAGGAAAGAATATAACAACGGAAAATATCTCTGCTGTGAACCTAATTAATATCAAGCGTATTTGCCGTCGTAGAGAAGATCTTAGATGGTTCAGATTCGATCAATCCAAATTCATGGATGAAGATCTAAATGCGGATGATATTCTGCAGGAATACAATCGTAACTTTTAAGGAGTATAACAATGCATTCCGAATTTGAGAAAAATTCCAGTACATTGGTTTTTAGTTTTGACGAAAGAATGGATACACTTGGCAGTAACCGGGCAGATCTGGAAATAGAGAAGAAGATAACAGAACTCGGTGGAAAACATGAAGATGTTTTTACGACAATTATCCAGAATAATAAGGAGAAATTTGAAAGGATAAAACTGGTTTTCGACCTCAAAAATGTCGGTTTTGTTTCTTCCTCTTTCATGAGGATCTGTCTTAAATATGCCAAAAAAGTACAGTCAGAAAATTTTGAAATCATAAATACCAGTCTTATCATTAAAAAGACATTTAAAATTGCCGGACTGGATAAAGCAATAAAGATACTATGACCATGAATCAGAATCATCTTCTCAGATCTGAATTTTATAGAAGTAATCTTTAGCAGGAGATATGAGCAAAAATAAAGTTGCCCATCCCATTTTCCTGAAACTTGTTCTTCTGACGGTTATCCCACTAATCGCTGTTTATTCCATCATCCTCTATCTGAATTATTCCTGGAGCAGTAAAAACTCTCTTGATCAGATGAAAGAGTATCTAGTGGAACTTACTGGTCACTATTCCTCAGATCTGAATTCGCAATTCCTACAGGTTGCTCAGTCTCCAGAAGCTATTGCAAACTTACTCAAGGTCAATGATATCCCAAGTGAAGAAAAGATGTATGGTCTTCTCAAAGAATTTATCAGCAACAATTCTAATATCTACGGAATGACCGTAGCTTTTGAACCTTTTAGATTTATAGAAGATAAAGAACTTTTTTCTCCCTACGTTTTCCGACAGGACAAAAGTCTGTCCAGTCTCGATCTTGGGAAGAATTACAATTACCTGGATGCTGACTGGTACAATATCCCGAAATTAAGGAGAGAAGCTATATGGTCGGAACCCTATTTTGATGAAGGCGGCGGTGATATTTTAATGTGTACTTATTCTGTTCCTGTATACTTAGATGATACACTTATGGGAATTGCCACAGCAGACATATCTCTGGAATACATCAAAACCCGTATGGAATCCATTAATATTATGAGAGGTTATACTTTTATTATCAGTCAGTCGGGAACTTATATTTATCATCCTGAAGCAAGTGAA
>JAUVIJ010000151.1 GCA_030592835.1 Candidatus Cloacimonadota bacterium
AAATATAATCCTGAACTTAAAAAAAAAGCAAGACGATTTAAAAATAATTCCACTCTTTATTAAACATCTATTACATTATCTGGGTTAAAAGGAAAAAACTTGATTTTGATTTTCATCGTCAAAAACCTATAGATAATTATATTGTGGATTTTTTTTGTCCTGAATTAATGCTGGCTATCGAGATAGATGGCTCTTCTCATAACGATAAGATTGAATATGATAAAATCAGGCAAAATAAAATTGAGAGTTTAGGAGTACGATTTATCCGTTTTTGTGATGTAGAGGTAAAACGTAACCTTCAGGGCTGTATTGATCACATTAAAGAATGGATAGAACAGAATAAACCTCCGGGAGAATGATGTGCATTTAAGTTAACACACCCCGACTCCGAATGAATTCAGAGTCACCCCTCTCACTTGTCATGTCGTAGTATCACGAAGACTGAAGAGGGTATTATTTCAGAAAGGGAATGAATTGAAAGCATATATTTTTGTTTAGAACTTAGATTTCACCTTGATGACTGACTTTATAAATAGACCCATGCCACTGAAACGGTTCAGATGATTTAATTTATATGATGTGTCAATTCAGTAGAATCATTTTTTTAACATAGTTGTTATCTTTGGTTTTCAATTTAAAGAAATATATTCCGGAGGGCACATTTCTATTGTTAGCATCTTTACCATTCCACAATATTTGATGATCACCTGCTTCAATCAGTTCTTTATAAAATGTTTTTACTTTCTGACCTTTAAGATTATAGATAGAGAGATCAATTTTTTGATCTTCCAGGATCGAGAAAGATATGGTTGTTTCAGGACTGCGTCCGGTGTGTTTACTCCGGCTACTGCCGGATGACGGATTAAACGGGTTTGGATAAACCGACAATAAAACTGTAGGAATGATCTCGTCATTCTCAACTTCATTTACACTTTCATATACTATCTTAACAAAAGGTCTAAAAAATTCACTTGTATAACTTGATGCAATAATTATTTGATCAATTAATCCATCATAATCTGTATCAACTGGAAATTTAAATCTATATTGAGATTTTGTCCTGCCACTTTCATGATCCCAGAGGTAAGAATCAGTAATATCAAGCTGACAATATCCAGTTATTAAAGTACTATCTATTTGGCAAACATTTGGATGTAGCACAGGGCAGAAAAAATCTTCTAATTCAAAGGTATTACCATAGTCTACATGATCTACAATACAAGGATAATTTATTTGTTGATTATTAAGATCCCAAATAGGCCAGATTCCAATTTCACCATTTCCACAAAAATTCACCAAATTTACATAAAATGATACCGTAATAATTTCATGATCTTCCGGAGTATTCTGAATTGGAAACGAGAAAAAACTTCTATTAAAATAATCCCCACCTATATAATTATCATATCCATCACCAACGGCAAGAGATGTTTCTCCTGGTATTAAAACACCACCACCAAAAAAGTTCCATTGAGTATTGTAAAATACACAGGCTTCAAGGTAAGTTATGCTGTTTAAAGTATCAATTATAGTGTCCTGACAATACAGCAAACTGCTGAAAATGAAGATAACAAATAATAACAGGGTTATCTTTCTCGATGTTTGCATAATATTTCCCTTGAGTTTTGCATGAAAATATCGAGATAATTTTATTACTAATATTTAGAGAACTCTTTGCTGAAATTTTGGGCTATTTTGTTAATAGATTAAATAGCTACTGGGACTTTTTTATTTTTTCCAGCCAGTATCCTTCGATGAAATCGAACTGCAATTTCAGTTTTTCGCCGGCTTTCTGACCGGCAGTTAATGTATATAAACTGTCTATTCTCAGTCGATAATAAAGAATATCGTTCACCCTCGCAGTTGTAATCTTTGTTCTGTAACCGTATTTCTTCAGAAGATCACTTTTTTCTTTGATCTTAGACTTATCAGTATTGGCAAGCACCTGCATCTCATACAAGTCGACTCCCCTATCAGCAGCTTTTTTGATTTTTTCCTGTACTGATTCTGTAACAACAGGCTCGATCTTATCCGTAGATGTTTCCTGCTCTATTTCTTTCAGTTTAATATCAGGTTCACGCTCAATAATCACTTTTTCCAGCCAGTATCCGCTGAATTCGGGATAGAGTAATTTAATATCATTACCGAGAGCTTCGGCATTTTCCTTTTTATAAAGAGCATCTAGTTTCAGAAAATAAATTTTTTTCCCGGCTTTCAGGATCGAGATAACTTTAATTTTGAAACCTTCTTCTTTCAGCATATTTCCGGTCTGATTAATAACATCCGGATCTATGCTCATCAGCAGAAACACTTCGTATAACTCTATGGCAGATTTTTCTTCCGGAACCACTTCTTCCGATTCAATAGTTTTATCGACAAATTCGCTTTCAACATCTTTTTTTCCGGAATCCTTATCACCGGACACCAAATGCGTCAAATTCCCGATAATAACACCCAGAAAAAGAGAAAATATGCCTGCCAATATTATTACGATGACAATAACATAGGGACGCGGTATATTATTAAGAGTCATTGTATATAACCTCTAATTCATCCTGATCGGTTTCCAGTCTTCATATAGGATCTTCCATTCTTCGTTTTCCTTGATCCAGAGAAGACTCTTGAGTCCAAAATCATCAAACTTATCAGAAAAATACAATTGTTTGAATCTGATCAGCAAATAACTTCTGGTGTATAAATAGGAAATATCAGAACAGTTGATCTTTACAAATTTAGTATTGGAAAATTTTTCTTTTTTATGATTGCTCCAGGTTTTAATATCCATATTCAGATTAGCATAGAAAAAGTTTGGATGATAAAGTTCCAGATATTTATCGCTATCCAGATTTTCCCAGGCTGTTTTCCAATCATTAAGTAATCTTTGAAATAAAGCACCAAGCTCAATAACATGCTCTGAAGGTTTATAATCAAGAGTTTCCTGAATAATTACAGGAGTTTTCTCAAGTTCGATATATGATTCTAAGCTAATAAGATCAGGATTGTTGAATCTTACACATCCCCTGGTATCATAGGAAACAAGTTCGGGTTCATCAGTACCATGTAACCAGATTCCGCTCCCGGTTTTGCGAAAAATTTTATCCATTTTATTGGGATAATTCAAGACATACGCACCTACACCGTAGCGATCGGGTAAGTCGTTTTCGGTAATGTAAGACTCGATCATGTAGAATCCTTCCGGGGTTTTCAGATCTCCTTGTATCTGTTTATCGCCAAGATTACTGCCGGTAGATACGGGTAGTGTTTTCACGATTTCATAGTCCAGACCCGGATATCGAACTTTGATAATCTGTGCCGTCTGGCTTTTCTTCTCGACAAGAATAACATATTCTGGTTTTACTTCCGAATTTATCAGGTTAACAAATAAAAACGGTATATTCTCTGATTTCAAATTCATACCCTGAATCAAAAAATACAACTGATTAAAATGATTTCACGCATTTTCATGTATTATACTTATTTATTTATTTTAAAACAGGATATAATTATTCCTCCCGTTTGATTTTGGCAATTAAAATCTTTAGGTAATATAATTATGGACAAATATTATTTTGGATAATAAATATGCAAAATCATTGACTTTGGAGTTTCTATGGCAGAAAGACTTTTTTTAATAGACGGTACGGCAATAGTCTATCGCGCTTATTTTGCTTTCATCAGAAATCCGCTTTATAACAGCAAAGGACAAGATACAAGCGCACTTTACGGGACAGTAAATTCTTTTTTAAGGATAATCGATAAATATGACGTTAAACATATTGCTATCTCCTTTGATAGAAAAGAGAAAACCTTCCGTCATCAGATGACTGATAAATATAAGGCTAACCGTCCTCCTACCCCTCCGGAACTGATAGCACAGATCGAGCCTATCAAGAAATTTTTCAAATTGATCGATCTTCCCGAATATTCAATGGCAGGATATGAAGCCGATGATGTTCTGGCAACTCTCGCTGAAAAATTCAAATCAAAATATGATATAATAATCGTGACTGGTGATAAGGATTTTTCTCAACTTATAGAAGACCGCGTAATTCTATATGATCCTTTTAAAGAAAAGATCACACAGACAAAAGATGTTCTGGAGAAGTATGGATTAAAACCGGAGCAGTTCATCGATTATCTGGCTTTGTGTGGAGATTCTGCTGATAATATCCCCGGTGTTAACGGGATTGGTCCTAAAGGAGCGACAAAATTATTACAAGAATTTGAATATCTAGATAAAATATATGAAAATCTGGATAAGATCAGTTCAGAATCAATCAGAGAAAAATTGGAAAATTCTCGTGATAATGCTTATTTATCACAAAAATTAGCAAAAATTGTTCTGGATGTTCCAATTGACCTAGTTGGGGATGAAAACTTTAAATTCGAAAGAGACAATCTAAAAAAAGCATTTGATTTCCTGAAAGATTTTGAATTGAGTTCTATTATTAAAAAGATCTCACGTAAAGACAAAAATCAGGAAATCCCTCTCGAAAAGGAATCGGCAAGCTCACGGATAGATTTTGAACCGATTTTGATCGATAATGAAAAGGATTTTCAGAAATTACTGAAAGAACTGAAGAATAAGGAAATAATAGCAATCGATACAGAAACTACTTCAATTGATCCCATAACCGCAGAATTGGTAGGGATTTCACTTTGTGTAGATAATGATAAAGCCTATTATCTTGCCCTTGCTCATCAAATGGCTGAAAATCTTGAGATCGGAACTACTATCGAACAACTGAAAAATGTTCTCAAAGGTAAAATTATAATAGCGCATAACATAAAATATGATTTCATGATCCTTCAGAATCTTGGCTGGACTTTGACAGGCAGGTTATTTGACACAATGATCGCAGATTATCTATTGCATCCCACTTTCAGACATTCTCTTTCTGCCTGTGCCCTGAGAGAATTCGAACATGAAATGATACCGATCAAAAGTGTGATCGGTA
>JAUVIJ010000209.1 GCA_030592835.1 Candidatus Cloacimonadota bacterium
ACAGGCAGGTTATTTGACACAATGATCGCAGATTATCTATTGCATCCCACTTTCAGACATTCTCTTTCTGCCTGTGCCCTGAGAGAATTCGAACATGAAATGATACCGATCAAAAGTGTGATCGGTACAGGAAAAAAACAAGTAACTTTCGATCTGGTTCCCGTAACACAGGCAACAGAATATTCAGCTGAAGATGCCTATATAACCTTTAAATTGTATTTCATTTATTCTAAGGAATTAAAGAATAATGGACTGGAGGAACTTTATCAAAATGTAGAGTTACCCCTTTTCCAGACTTTAGTTACAATGGAAAGGAATGGAGTTTATATTGATACGGAAATTCTGAGTAAGATATACCGAAAGAATCAGAAAAGGATCGGTGAGATTTCTCTGAAAATATATGAAATTACCGGTTATCAATTCAATTTGAACTCCACTCAGCAACTGGCTAAAGTCCTTTTCGAAGATCTTAATATTCCACCGATAAAAAAGACAAAAACAGGATATTCTACCGATATCACGGTTCTGGAAACTCTTGCTAATGAGCATGAAATTGTCAGACTTTTGATAGAATATAGACAGCTTAATAAATTGGAAACCACTTATGTTAAGGCAATTCCGGAATTGGTCAATCCTGTAACCGGGAAAGTCCATTCCTCATTCAATCAGACTGTTGCCTCGACCGGCAGGTTATCAAGTTCTAATCCCAATCTGCAGAATATTCCCATTCGCACGGAACTGGGTAGAGAGATCAGAAATGCTTTCACAATAAACAAGGAAGATTACCTGATTCTGGCGGCTGATTATTCGCAAATAGAGTTGAGAATACTTGCTTTTCTTTCTCAGGACCCGAATTTGATCGATGCATTTCGCCAGGGAATGGATATTCACAGACAGACAGCTGCTATCATATATGAAAAGAACCTTGAAAATGTATCCGCCGAGGAAAGGCGTTATGCAAAAATCATAAATTTCGGGTTGATCTATGGCATGGGAGCTTTCAGAATTTCCAATGAATTGAATATCTCACGTAAAGAAGCGCAAGAATTTGTTGATAATTATTTTAATAAATTTTCCACAATAAAAGGATACCTGGACAGTGTGATCAAATCCGCCCGGGAAAAGGGTTATGTTTCCACCATTTTCGGCAGGAAACTCTACTTACCGGAAATCAACAGTAGTAATAAGCTCAGAGCCCGGGAAGCTGAAAGAGTAGCGACTAATATGCCTATCCAGGGAAGTGCTGCTGACATTATCAAGATAGCGATGATCAATATTGATAGATGCATCAGAGATCGTAGTGATATCAAGATGATCATTCAGGTTCATGATGAACTGGTTTTCGAGGTTAAAAAATCGGTGTTACAGGAAGCGGAAAAATTGATCATTACAGAAATGGAGTCGGCACTTCCGAAAAAATACGATGAAATTGTTTCTCTGACAGTAGATGTAGGTACTGGCAGAAACTGGTTCGAAGCACATTGATTTTTTTAATTAATCGATTGTAACGACAAACAACAGATTACGTTCCAATAAACAGCAATTCTTTTCAGGGAGGATAAAATGATTAAAGGATTACTAGTTGTAGTTGTCACGATTATCGTGATAGTTTTTCCGCTTTCTTTGCAAGGTGCCCAGGTAGCACCAAGAGTTGAAATGGCAATTCTGCTCGATACCAGCGGTAGTATGGAAGGTCTGTTAGAACAGGCAAAATCACAACTCTGGAAAATAGTCAACGAACTTGCACTAACCAAGCGTGATAGTAAAACAATAGAATTATATGTGGCACTCTATGAATACGGAAAGAACAGTCTACCACAGGAATCAGGATATATGCGTATGATCTGTCAATTAACCGGAGATCTGGACAAAATCTCTGAAGAACTTTTCATTCTCCAGACCAATGGTGGGGATGAATATTGTGGCGAAGTAATACGGAAATCAGCCAATGAACTGGATTGGAGTAAAGACAACAAGGATCTTAAACTCATTTTTATAGCTGGAAATGAACCATTTACCCAGGGAGATGTTGATTACAGGGAATCCTGCAGTCTGGCGATCTCGAAGGGAATTATTATAAACACCATCTTTTGTGGTAATTATCAGGAAGGCATTAATACCTTCTGGAAAGATGGGGCAGATTTAGCTGATGGATCTTATATGAACATAGATCAAAACCTGCAGATTTACGATATTGTAGCTCCTCAGGACGATGAACTGATGAAACTGGGAATAGAGATTAATAATACTTACCTTGCTTTTGGATTGGATGGTGAGGAATTCAAGAAACGTCAGCAGGAACAGGATTCCAATGCTTTGTCGATCAGTGGAGGGACCATGGTAGAGAGGACTATTTCTAAATCTTCTCCCCAGTATAGAAACGAGGCTTGGGATTTAGTAGATGCCAGTAAAGAGGGTTCCATTGATCTGGAAGAAATAGAGGAAGGATCTCTACCTAAGGAAATGAAAGGAATGAACCCCGAAGAAAGAAAAGAATATATTGAAGAGTTAAGCCGGAAAAGAGAAGATCTACAGAATCAGATAAATCAACTCAGTGAAAAAAGAGATAAATTCATTACAGAAGAGAGAAACAAACTAAAGGACAGTACTCAGGATACGGCAATAAAAAAAGCAATTAGGGAACAGGTTCAGAAAAAGAATTATACTTTTGAATAATCCGGTATATGAGGAGATATTATGAATAGATTAACTCTGATACTTTTCTTGATGTTGTTATTCCTGTTGATTACTGTAACCCTTAATGCCGATGGTTTTTTAGTTATTCCGGAGCCGACATTTATAAATGATCCTTTTCCTCTGGAAGTCAAATACCATAGAGTTGATGTCGAAATTGACAATCAGGTTGCTGTAACTGAGATCGGTCAGGTGTTTTATAATCCGACATCACACAGGCTGGAAGGATATTATATTTTTCCTATACCCCGAGGTGCCGTACTTAATGATTTTACAATGTATATCAATGGAAAACAAACCCCTGCCGAACTTCTCGAAGCGAATAAAGCGAGAAAGATCTACGAAGATATTGTAAGACAGATGAAGGATCCTGCCCTGTTGGAATATAGTGAAAGAGGTCTCTTTAAAGCCAGGATCTTTCCTATAGAACCCCATGCTGAAAAACGGATCACTTTTTCTTATAGGGAAGCCTTAGTGAATGATAATGGAACTTTTGAGTACCTGTATCCTCTGAATACGGAAAAATTTTCTGCTGCTCCCCTACAGGACGTCAGTATCAATATTGATCTTAAAATGGATAAGGAAATAAATAATATCTATTGTCCTA
>JAUVIJ010000176.1 GCA_030592835.1 Candidatus Cloacimonadota bacterium
GACAAGAACCTCATCATTTATCGCGGCGTAATTCGGCAGTAGCCGAATGAAGACGGACTTTTATAATGCTTATTTCCTGATTTTCTTCATATGAAGAACCTCCTAAAAGGATCTATGATCCTGAATTCCGGTAAGAATGTAGTTACTAAAATCAGGCGCTATAAAAGTGACATTAATATTTATATCAATTTCTATGACTTTTCTTATACCTTTCTACCTATTAATAATGATGTTATATAATATTAATCTACAATCTCTCGGGGTATAGGTGGATAATCTATTATGTATCCCCCAAAAGATTTTTCATGATTTTGGTAACGTTTGCTGCATATGTTCTTTCTCTTTTTTGTAGATGATCCCTATAGGTACCCAGATGAAGAGCAGATGTGCAATAGAAGCTCCCTGAATTATACGACCTACATCGTCTTTGAATTCTGTGCCTTTTAACACGATGGATGAGCCGATTATCACTGCACCCCAAATAAGAGCGCTTAAAATAATGATCAAACCATGTTTAATTTCTGTTTTTCCTTTTTTCTGTTTGGAAGAAGGCTGCCAGAGAAGTACCATATTAAAGAGCTGGATATGAATTATAACTCCAATAAATAGAATCATGTTCACATTTTCTTTGTAGATTGTTCCCCTTAAAACAACAGCGGAGCCAATTATTACTGCTGCCCAAATAATCGTACTGGCAATCAACAAAGCGGCGGCTTTTTTCTTTTTCATAGGTTATTTCTCCTGAATATATTTTTTTTCGGCTATATTGAAATATGAATATATCGATTGATAGCTGCGTACTATCTCTTTGATCTTTTCGATCTTATTTTCTTCTTCGCTGTACACTTTTTCCAGGATCTCCGAAAGAGTACATTCGATGATCGAACCACTGAAATGGATCAAAGAGATAAAAGATTCCTGTATCCATACACTGTGGAGCATTTCTTCACCGGATTTGTCAAAAAAGGCAATAAGAGTTTCTACTGCATCTTTAATAATGATCAACCATTGTCCTTGCAGTTCTTCCAGCACAATATCAGATTCGGTCTTTTTTATCTGTCGCACTCCCTCGAGGTTTTCGTCTGCATAATGTTTTAGAAAAATATCGATGTCATCGGAACTTCTACATAGGATCTGTTTTTCGATCTTCTGCAGCGGTTGCGGGAAACAATCGATCAAAAGCGAATGTTCTGCAGAATTGATCATATTAAGAGCTTTCTCGTATACCAGTTCGCCGGATTGTAACTCGTATATTCCAACATGTTCCTGCTTCATATCAAGTTTTGCTACTTCATCGATGATCTTTTTCCTTTTTCGGTTGAATTCATTTTCTATTTTGTTCAGAAACTGCTCCACGGGAATGGTATCATAATATAATTTGTTCGAAGTATTGTCACTTATCACTGCACCTTTCTGTTCAAGACTTTTTAATGCTTTATAAGTATTTGCTACCGGTTTCCCAATCTTCATAGCTGTCTTATAACCAGTGCTGCGTTTATTTTCCAACAGCCAGATATAGATTTTTGATTCCAGTTCTGTCAGCCCCAATCCCCGGAACAACCCGCTTAATTCACTTCTATTTTTCATAACACACCTTAATATTAGCAGCGAAGTGCTACTAATAAATAAAAGCGATAAAATATTGTCAAATTATTTTTTTCCCGAAAAGAGTGCTTTTTTCAATTAATTTCTATAACTAATTAAATATCTTAAATCGATATTATTCATAATAACATCAGATTATTGATCAATTTCTGGTGTAAGGTTGGATAATCTCAGATAATACAGTGAAAGATTGCCTTGAATCAATCCTTATAAGCCCGCATCATCTGCTGAAAGAAACCTTCCGCTTCGGCTAACTCCTCCGGTCTTCCCTTTTCAATGATCTTGCCGTTCTTCAATACATGGATACGATGACAATTACGCAACAGTTTCAGATTATGGGAGATGATGATCAGGATCATATTATCTCCAAGGGAAAATATCGTCTTTTCGATCAGATTTTCGCTAATTGGGTCTACGCTGGCGGTTACTTCATCCAGGATAAGAATTCGCGGTTTTTTCAGCAATGCACGAGCCAGAGCTATTCTCTGATTCTGACCTCTGGATAATTCCCAGCCATTTTTCCCAATGACAGTGTCGTATTTATCTGGTAATTTCAGGATAAAGTCTTCTGCATTAGCTTTTCCGGCAGCTTCAACGATTTCTGTAAACGGAGCACGTGGATTGCTGTAACTGATATTTTTTCTGATAGTATCGTTAAGGATAATTGGGTTCTGTTCTACTACAGCAGTAAATTTTCGCAAACTTGCCAGTTGCTTTTGAGACAGGATTTCACCATTTAATTTTACCTTACCTGCATCGACAGGATATATTCCGGTGAATACTCTTATAAATGTTGATTTACCGCTTCCCGAACATCCGACAAGACCTACTTTATCACCTTCTTCAACCTGAAAATTCAATCCTTTTAGAATCGAACAATTTTCCTGATAAGAAAAGCTGATATTCTCCAAAGATATTCTTGTTTTAATTTCTGGAAATTTAATTCCTGTATCGATATTTTCTTCAGATAATAACAGCAGTTCATTTATTCTTTCCAAAGCAACAAGGGATTTTTGTATTCGGATATTTATCCGGATCAATCTGCCTGTCGGACTGAATAAGTAGACAAGAAAAGAATTGAATGCGATCAAAGAACCTATCGATAACCTCCCCGCCATTATCTCAAAACTCCCGTAGCCAATAACCAATATAGGACCGATCCCCGCTAAAAATCCCGTTATAGCATGATTTAAAAAAGTATATCTACCCAATATGTAATTAGCTTTTATCGTTTTTGCGGACTGTTGAAAAAACCTTAGCACATTATACCTGAAATTCAGATACATCTTTGCCAGGGGTATCTGTTCAAGAGATTCATGCAGTTGTCGTGTAGTTAAAGCATTCTGTTCATAATAGATCCTGGACTGTCGTGTTATTTTTTTTTCCGAATATGTAAGCCGTACATATAAATAAGGGTAATATCGCTGTCGAAAGTAAAGCCAGTTTCCAGTGAATAAATAATAATGCTGTTAGACCAACGATCAATGTCAATAAATCCTTAATTATTCCAATCAGAGTATCAGCAAATAAATTCTGTAATTTCATTGTATCATCATTTATCCGGGAAATCAAATATCCATTACCGAATTTCTGGAATTTCCTCAGAGGAATTCTGTTTATTTTTTTCAAGATGTCAGTACGAATATTTAGGATAATCCGGTTGTTGATCCTGAAAAAGAACTGATTTTGAAAATAACCAATTGTCTTACTGATGATCAAAAGAGATGAAACAATAATAATGATAATTATTAATTCGGAATAGTTACTCTCAGGAATAGTCTTGTCAAAAAGTCTCCTGGTAAGAAAAGGTGTTGGTAATAGAAGCAAGGATATGGAAAGAATCATAATACAACTGATTATGATCTCAGGAATATATTTTCTGTAATAAGGCAGTATGTGCCTTATATCCTTTAGGTTGTGCATCTTAAGGACTTATCTCCAGGGTTGCATGATGGATGTATTCATCATTGTTTTCAAAATCCATGAACCATAGGTCTTTTTCATCATTAGAGAATGTCACACTCGATAATTTATCAGTTTCATAGTTATTAATTATACAATCCCTGATATGTTTTCCTTTTGTTGTGAATTTCTTGAAAAATATTCTATCGTCGACCAGTTGAGGATGGATAAATATATTGAAACCATTTTTAACCGGAAAACAGTATCCAAGACCTATAAACTGTCTGTTTTGATCTTCAACCTCCGTATCTGATGAAATATTTATCTGATATTCACCAATTTTACCAAGATCATCATGATCATTATAATTATAGAAATACAATTGCATGTCCAGGATAGAAGCTACCAATATAAAATCACTGTTCGCCGTTAGAAATGCAACATTTTTCCATAAATCCATTTCGCTTTCAATATTATGATATTCAGACAGGTTGTGCTTTGCTTTTAAATTCCCTGAATTGTCATAGATCCTGCAATTAAATTCATCACCCCAGGTAGATAAAAGAATATTATCGTGATCGATAACAGTTATATTAAGTATATTAGAATCTATTTTAAACTCACTGATATATTCAAAACTACGCTCTTCCCCGGAATACTTGATCTGCACAATTTTATTACCACCTTTATCAACAACATAGATCATGTTTTCTCGAATATCAAATGAGTTCGGATATGAGAATTCTCCCGGACCTTTACCCTCATTTCC
>JAUVIJ010000054.1 GCA_030592835.1 Candidatus Cloacimonadota bacterium
GGTTACCGTGCCGGCACCAGATTGATGTATATGGATTCAGTTCAATATCATCCGACTGGAGCAGTATTTCCGGAACAGATCGTCGGTTTCCTATGTACGGAAAAGATCAGAGGCTTGGGTGCTCAACCTGTAAATAAAGATGGCGATCTCTTTGTTTATCCCCTGGAACCAAGAGATATCGAAGCATCCGCTTTTATTAGAGAGTGCGAAAGTGAGAAAGGAATCACCACACCTTCCGGTTTGAAAGGTGTCTGGCTGGATTCTCCATTGATCGAAATGATAAATGGAGAAGGTACGATAGAAAAATATTTACCGGCGATGTTGAGACAGTTCAAAAGATTCGATATCGATATCAGGAAATATCCCATGCTGGTCTATCCCACACTTCATTATCAAAATGGTGGTTTGGAAATAAATGAGAAATCGGAAACATCTGTTCCCGGTCTATTCGTTGCCGGTGAAGCTTCAGGTGGTGTTCATGGTCGCAATCGATTGATGGGTAATTCCCAGCTTGATATTATTGTCTTTGGTCGACGGGCTGGTACTCATGCAGCAGAAAGAGTTAAGGATGGAGTAAAGATCGGCAAATTATCCCTGAAGCATGTTAATGAATATATCAAAGAAGTTGATAGCATCAATATTGATAAATCCAAGATCTCACCACTGGTTTTACCTGACTATATTCCTGACCATGTGAAAGCAAAACAACTGACTACCGAATATCGGGGAACTCTGGTGTAATTATTTGATGGAGAACACAATGGCTAAACCCAAAGTAGCTTTTTACTGGTGTGCTTCCTGTGGTGGATGTGAAGAGGCCATAATAGATTTAAATGAAGATATCCTGAAAGTAGCGGAACTTGTCGATATTGTTTTCTGGCCCTGTGCCATGGATTATAAATATCAGGATGTCAGGAATATGAAGGATGGTGAAATTACGGTAGCATTTATCAATGGTGCTATCCGTACTGATGAACAGGTTGAAATATCCCGTCTACTCAGGCAGAAATCGCAGATTGTCGTAGCTTTCGGTGCCTGTTCCCATCTTGGTGGAATTCCTGGATTGGCAAATTTCTGGGATCGTGACACAATTTTCAATTCCTCCTATGGCTCCGCCTGTCCATCCGTTGATAATCCTGAGAATATTATTCCACAAGTCATATCAAAAGTCCCGGAAGGAGAACTCACCCTGCCCAAATTCCATAACACCGTAAAGAGTCTTGATCAGGTTGTGGAAGTAGATTATTATCTTCCAGGTTGTTCTCCCGCTCCTTATTTGACTATGAAAGCCATCGAGAAGATCCTTTCAGGTGATCTGCCTGCTAAAGGCACTGTCCTTGCTCCCAATAAATCCCTTTGTGACCAGTGCACGCGTAATGACACCAAACCGGAAAAACTCACAATCGATAAGATCAACCGCGTTTCACTTGTAGAAGTTGATCCGGAGAAGTGTTTTCTAGCCCAGGGTATTATCTGTATGGGACCGGTTACCAGATTTGGTTGCAGTGAAAATGATGATGGTCGCTGTATTAAGGTTAATATGCCCTGCCGCGGTTGTTACGGGCCTCCCGACGGAGTAAAGGATACTGGAGCAAAGATGGTTGCTGCTCTCGCATCGATCATGGGGTTGGAAGATGAAGAGAACATGAAAGATAATAAAATAAGTTCCCTTATGGATCAGATAATCGATCCTGCAGGAACATTCTATAGATTCACACTGCCGGTTTCCATGCTGAGACGTAAGCAGGGAAATGATACCGAGAAGAGAGAAAAATAATGAAAAAAATAACTATAGATCCAATTACCAGACTGGAAGGTCATGGAAAAATTGAAATATTCCTTGATGAACAGGGTAATGCTACGAATGCCTATCTCCAGATACCCGAATTAAAGGGTTTCGAACAATTTTGCGTAGGCAGACCTGTAGAAGAATTACCCCGAATTACACCCAGGATCTGCGGTGTCTGTCCCACTACTCATCATATGGCATCGGCAAAAACAGTTGATGCTGTTTATAATGTACAGCCGACCGAAACAGCTGTTAAAATCCGCAAGGTGATCTATGATGCTTTCATGATGGAAGACCATCTTCTGCATTTCTTCTTCTTGGGCGGACCAGATTTTATTGTCGGACCAGGCGCACCTCCGGAAGAACGCAACATTCTTGGAGTTGTTGGCAAAGTCGGTGTTGAGATCGGAAAAAAAGTTATCGATATCCGTCGAAGATTAAGATTGATCGTAACTACACTCGGAGGAAGAGTGATCCATCCGGTATGCGGTCTGCCCGGGGGAGTATCGAGAGGGATCAAGGAGGAAGAAAGAATCCAGTTCCTTCAAATCGCGAAAGACTCAGTTGAATTTGCTAAATTCACTTTGCAGACTTTCGATGATATTGTTGTAAAGAACAAGGTCTATCTGGAACTCATAACCGGTGATATTTATAAACACGAAACTCATTATATGGGTTTGGTTGATGAAAACAATAAGGTGAATTTCTATGATGGAAAAATCCGGGTTGTTGATCCGGATGGAAAGGAAATAGCTAAGTTTGAAGGAAAAGATTACCTAGATCATATTGTTGAAAGAGTGGAACCATGGAGTTATGTTAAATTTCCCTATCTGAAAAATGTCGGTTGGAAGGGATTTGAGGACGGAAAAGATAGCGGTGTTTACCGGGTTGCACCACTGGCCAGGTTGAATGTGTCTGATGGTATGACAACACCCTTAGCCCAGATAGAATATGAGAAAATGTTTTCTGCTTTAGGAGGTAAACCAGCACACAACACACTGGCATTCCACTGGGCAAGACTCGTGGAGGTTATGTATGCTGCCGAGGATCTTGTTTCCCTTCTGGAAGACAAATCGATAATTAGTGATGATATCAGGAATATACCAACAGAAACTCCGACAGAAGGTGTGGGCGTTGTTGAAGCTCCCAGAGGGCTTTTGATCCATCATTATAAAACCGATCCAGAAGGTCTGGTCACAGGAGTGAATATGATCGTGGCAACGGTCGGTAATTCTGCAGCAATATCGATGTCCATCGCTAAAGCTGCTCAAAAACTGATCAAGAACGGTAATGTCGATCAAAAGATACTGAACATGGTCGAAATGGCTTTCAGACCTTACGATCCCTGCCTTGCCTGTTCTACTCACTCTCTGCCCGGAGAAACACAACTGATAGTTAATATTTACGACAAAGATAAGAATAAGATAAAGACCATAAGAAGAGACTGACCGTTTTAATGAAAACACTTGTTCTGGGACTCGGTAACACCATTCTCTGTGATGATGGTGCAGGAATTCATGTAGCAGATGAGATACAAAAACGTTGTCCTGAAATCGATGTTCTCGATGCAAGTGCTGCAGGATTCAGGGTTATTGATGAGATCATCGGTTACGATCGTTTGATCATGATCGATTCGATCAGGACCCGAAAAGTTGAAACAGGTACTTTAATGAGATTCAGTTTAGAAGAATTCAATCGGACTTTACACCATACATCCCCCCATGATATAAGTCTTTTCGAAGCTTTTGAAATTATGAAGAGTCATGATGAGAAATTACCGGGAAAGGTCATTATTTACGGGATAGAAGTAGAAGATACCATGACATTTTCAGAAAAATGTACTGCTTCTGTCGAAAAAGCAATACCAGGGATCGTTGACACTATAATTAAAGAACAATCACTGCATTAAGATTTGTTAATCGTTATCCGGAGGTTTGATGAATATTCACGAATATCAGGCGAAAAAGATACTGGCTCAGAACGGAGTAAAAATCCTGGATGGAGTCATGGCGGAATCTCTGAATGGTGCCCTGAAAGCTACCGAAGTTCTGGGAGGTAAATCCTGGGTGGTGAAAGCTCAGGTTCACGCTGGCGGACGTGGTAAAGCTGGTGGTATCAAACTGGTAAATTCGGTAGAAGAATTGAAAGAAGCTGTGAAAAACATGTTGGGCATGAAACTGATCACTCACCAGACGGGACCGGAAGGTAAGGAAGTAAAAAAAGTTTATATAGAGAAAACAGTGGTCATCAAGCAGGAATTCTATCTAGGTATCGTTCTGGATCGTAATCTTGAGATGCCTGTGATCATTGCATCCACAGAGGGTGGTATCGAGATAGAAAAAGTAGCTGCAGAATCACCGGAAAAGATCATAAAAGTCGCTGTAGATCCCCTCATTGGTTTCCAGGCACACCAAGCTCGCGAACTTGCTTTTGGCTTAGGTTTGAATTATGAATATATAAAGGATTTTATTAAATTTACCGGAGCTTTATATAAAACTTATTCCCAGAATGATGCCAGTCTGGTGGAGATCAATCCCCTGGTTTTAACAACTGACGGCAGTTTTGTGGCTCTCGATGCTAAAATGGGTTTCGACGACAACGCCCTTTATCGTCATAATGATATTCTAGCATTGCGTGATCTGGAAGAGGAAGAACCTGCAGAACTTGAAGCCAGCCGCTATGGCTTAAACTACGTCAAACTTGAGGGAAATGTTGGTTGCATGGTGAATGGTGCTGGTCTGGCAATGTCCACTATGGATATCATCAAGCATGAAGGTGGAGAACCAGCCAATTTTCTGGATGTGGGAGGAGTTGCCAGTGCTGAGACAGTTGCCAAAGGCTTTGGGCTCATTCTGAAAGATCCAAATGTTAAAGCAATCTTTGTGAATATTTTCGGCGGGATCGTCCGCTGTGATCGAATTGCCAACGGCATTATCGAAGCGACTCGGACGACCAAAGTTGTTATACCGGTTATAGTCAGGCTTGATGGAACCAATGCCGAGGAAGCGAAAAGTATTCTGAACAAGATCAAAATTGAGAACATTATTACAGCAGAAGATCTGGGTGATGGTGCCCGGAAAGCCGTGGCTGCTGCCAGAGGAGAGCTGTCATGAGCATTCTGGTGAACAAAGATTCAAAAGTTATCGTCCAGGGATTCACGGGAAAAGAAGGGACTTTTCATTCCGAGCAGTGTCTGACTTATGGAACCAACATTGTCGGTGGAGTGACACCAGGTAAAGGTGGTCAGGTTCATCTGGATCGTCCAGTTTTCAATACAGTAAAGGAAGCGGTGAAGGAAACAGGAGCCAATGTTTCGCTCATTTTTGTTCCTTCTGCCTTTGCTGCCGATGCTATTATGGAAGCGGCCAGCAGCGGGATTGAAGTGATTGTCTGCATTACCGAAGGTATTCCCACCAGAGAGGTCATGATCGCAAAGAAATATGTGCAGAAACATCAGGCTACTCTGATCGGACCCAATTGTCCGGGGATCATAACTGCTGAGGAAACTAAGGTCGGGATTATGCCAGGCTTTATTTTCAAGAAAGGTCCTGTCGGGCTGATCTCCAAATCCGGAACTTTGACTTACGAAATGGCTAACCAGGTTGTAAAAAGCGGTTTGGGAATTTCAACCGCTGTTGGTATTGGCGGAGATCAAATAATAGGAACGACCTTTATAGATCTTCTTAAACTCTTTGAAAATGATCAGGAAACAAAAGCAGTTGTCCTGATCGGGGAGATCGGAGGAGATTTGGAAATCCAGGCAGCCGAATATATTGCAGATAATTTTTCAAAACCGGTCGTGGCATTTATCGCCGGGCAGACAGCTCCCAAAGGTAAAAGAATGGGACATGCCGGAGCGATCATAGCAGGTAGCAGTGGAACAGCCTCGGAAAAAATGGCTGCTTTGAGTCGAGCGGGAGTCAAGGTGGTTTCATCTCCGGCGATCGTTGGTGAAACAGTCTTACAATTACTGGAAAATTAGCTAAAGGAGAAAAAAGTGCGAGAAGTTGATGTAAAATCAATAATACCTGTAGTTAAAAAACTTTGTATAGATGCCAACTATTATCTCGGTGAAGATGTTATCGCCCGGATCAGGAAAATGAAGGAGGAGGAAATCTCCCCGACAGCCAGGGAAGTCCTCTCCATTCTTCTGGAAAACTATGAATTGGCCGCAAGTGAAAAAATGCCGATCTGTCAGGATACAGGCATTGCAGTCATATTCATCGAACTAGGTCAGGATGTTCATCTTACCGGGGGTGACTTCTATGAAGCGATTAATGAAGGCGTAAGACAGGGTTACAAAGACGGTTATCTGAGGAAATCCATGGTCTCTGATCCTATTATTGAACGGGTTAATACAAAAGATAATACACCGGCAATAATCTATACCGATATCGTATCGGGAGATAAGATCAGGATCACTGTTGCACCTAAAGGCGGTGGATCAGAGAATATGAGTGAAGTAAAAATGATGAAAGCTGCTGATGGAATAAAAGGTGTGATTGATTTTGTGGTCGATCGTATCGACCGCTCGGGAGGGAATCCCTGTCCACCTCTTGTCGTCGGTGTCGGATTGGGTGGTAATTTTGAGCAGAGTGCTCTACTGGCAAAAAAATCTTTATTGAGATCATTGGATGAACCCAATCCCGATCCGAAATGGGCAGTCGTGGAACAGGAGATCCTGACCAGAATAAATAAACTGGGTATCGGACCTCAGGGTCTTGGCGGACGTACAACTGCACTGGCGGTTCATATTCTTCATAAACCCTGTCATATAGCTTCAATGCCGGTTGCTGTAAATGTTCAATGCCACGCTGCCAGGCATAAAAGCATAGAAATTTAATTAATAAGGAGACGGATAATGTCAGATGTGATCAGGTTACAGACACCATTGACCGATGAAGATGTGGCTCAATTGAAACCGGGAGACAAAGTACTGATCTCCGGCAAAATATATACAGGCAGAGATGCTGCTCATAAAAGACTGGTTGAATTACTCGAGAAAAATCAAGAATTACCCTTCGATATCAAGGATCAGATCATCTATTATGTAGGTCCGGCACCAGCACCTCCCGGAAAACCGATCGGTTCTGCAGGTCCAACCACCAGTTACAGGATGGATCCATATACTCCGGCTTTGCTTGATGCCGGCTTAAAAGCAATGATCGGTAAAGGTCCGCGATCCCGATCTGTGATCGAATCCATGATCAAGAATAAAGCTGTCTATCTCGCTGCGATTGGCGGGGCTGCCGTGGTTATAGCAGAATCGATCAAGAAATCCAGGGTTATTGCTTATGAAGATCTGGGACCGGAAGCTATCAGAGAATTGCTGGTTGAAGATTTTCCCTGCATAGTTGCGAATGATATCCATGGGAATGATATTTTTATAATAGGAAAACAAAAATATAGAGAGGAATAGGTAAGAGGAAATATGAAAGAACTCAATATAAATTTATCAAATCTGGATGAGGTTTTTCCGGAAAATTTTACTGAAGAGCAGATAGCCAAGGCGAAAACTCTTTTCCTGAAAAGAATGGCCGAGAAAGCCCATAAATTCTATGGTGGGAAGATCCAGGTAGTGCCTAAGGCGGGTGTTTTTGGTTTTAACTGGTTCAATATCTGGTACACTCCCGGTGTATCCAAGGTTTCAACGACCATCAGGGATAATAACGACACCAGTTTTGAGCTTTCCAACCGTGGAAACCTGGTAGCTGTGGTCAGCGATTCGACCAGGGTGCTCGGAGATGGTGATGTTACACCCCCGGGAGGTCTGGGTGTCATGGAAGGTAAAGCCTTTCTGATGAAATACCTTGGTGGAGTAGATGCTGTTGCCCTCTGTATCGACAGTAAAAACGAAAAAGGTGAGAATGATCCCGAAAAGATAATAGAATTTGTAAAGATGCTTCAGCCCAGTTTCGGTGCTATCAACCTGGAAGATATATCCCAGCCTAATTGTTACAAAGTGCTTGATACTCTGAAAGAAGAATGCAAGATCCCGGTTTGGCATGATGATGCCCAGGGAACTGCCTGCGTTACCCTCGCCGGTCTTGTTAATGCACTTAAACTGGCAAATAAGAATATCGGTGACGTCAGGATCGTATTTATGGGTGCTGGTGCTTCTAATACCACTATTGCAAGGATTATCATTACAGCAGGCGGAGATCCTAACAAAATAGTACTATTCGACTCCAAGGGATCTCTCCATAAAGGACGTGATGACATCAAAGCCGATCCCAGGTTTTACCGCAAGCGGGAACTATGCGAAACGACCAATCCCAATAGGATCAGTGATATTGCGGAAGCATGTAAAGGTGCTGATGTTCTGATAGCTCTTTCCAAACCGGGTCCAGATACTGTGAAACCGGAGTGGATAAGAGCGATGGCTGATAAATCGATCGTATTCACCTGCGCCAACCCGATACCTGAGATCTATCCCTATGCAGCTAAGGAAGCAGGTGCCTTTATCGTGGCAACCGGACGGGGTGATTTTCCTAACCAGGTGAATAATTCTCTGGGATTTCCCGGTATCCTGAAAGGTGCACTCATGGTCCGTGCTCGAAAGGTTACCGATAATATGGCTATAGCTGCGGCTTATTCACTGGCAAATTACGCTGAAAAAAGAGGGATCAATCCGAATAATATTGTTCCAACAATGGACGAAGCCGGAGTATTCGCAGTAGAAGCAGCCGATGTTGCAATGCAGGCAATAAAGGAGGGGGTTGCAAGAATTGAAATGAGTTGGGACGAAGCATTTCAGCAGGCGAAGAAAGATATCGAATATTCACGTAGTCTTACTAATTCTCTGATGGAAAATGATTATATAAAAACTCCACCACACGAAATGCTCCGGGAAGCGATCAACTGGGCTATCAAACAAGTATAATAAGATGAATTGATCAGCTTGTAGCTCCGATGGAAAAATTCTTTACATTAGGGATCATCTGTCTATATTAACATTTTAATCTGGGAGTTGATAATGGATGATTTTAATAAATTTCTCGTCGCTGCTGATGAGTTTAACCCCAATAATGCGGTAGATATTTTTAAATAGCAGCATTCTTTTATGTGTGAATGAATTACAAAATTGATTCTGAATATCTTTATGATATGCAGGAAAATTTTGTAGCCCATCACTCTATAAAATATTACTACTCTTTATTAAACCTCTATTGCATTATTTGGGTTAAACTTCGGGAAAAACATCAGGATTCCACCTTGGGTCTTTACCAGATGTCAGTTGTTTATAAAACAGCCGGAAACTTCAAGAAAGCGATTGAATGTCTGCAAAAACTTCTAGAAGAAGATCCTGATATCGTTTCCGTCCAGTATAACCTGGGCCTTTCATATCTGGGTATATCCGGTATCGAGAAGGCAATGGCAGCATTTGAAAAGGTACTTACTCTTGATCCCGATCACAGGGGAGCTCTCGATCAGCTTGGCATGCTGAAGAACGATCAGGACATGTTCTATACCTATGGTGTGGAAGCAATGAACGAAGGCAGTTCGACTAATGAGATCATCGCCAATTACCATGTTGGCCAGGCTCACAAAGGTTTTGCCATGATCGATAAAGCCTTCAAATTCTTTAAAGAAAACATCAAAAAATAAATAGAAATAATACTGTTAAATTTTAAAACGCACAGATGGCTTGTGCGTTTTTTTATTAGTGTACAATAACATTTTTCTGTCATTGCGAAGTTTCTTCATGCTGTTCTATTGAAGCAATCTCTAGTTCAATATGGTTAGTGCAAGAACAGTGATTTAATAAACTCCTGGAATTTATCTTACAAGAGATTGCCGCGTCGTTCCGCTTACAGCGTAACTTCTCGCAATGACAGCGGTGGTTGTACTTGTCTTTGCGAAGTTTCTTCATGCTGTTCTATTGAAGCAATCTCTAGACAGATAGTAAATAATTGCCTGATCTTAAATCTCAAACCTTAATAGCGAGAACGGATAACCAGAAAAAATTTGACTTAACTGAAAAATTACTCACAATTGTGAACAAGAA
This sequence comes from Candidatus Cloacimonadota bacterium, assembly GCA_030592835.1. Taxonomy (GTDB): domain Bacteria; phylum Cloacimonadota; class Cloacimonadia; order Cloacimonadales; family TCS61; genus JAUVIJ01. The sequence goes on from JAUVIJ010000054.1 coordinate 9,798, forward strand.
TGAAAATCGGGAAA
>JAUVIJ010000004.1 GCA_030592835.1 Candidatus Cloacimonadota bacterium
AATATCAGTATGAATCACCGGCAGGTTTTCTCCCGGATATAAAATATCATTCTCCAGAACCAGTTTCTCTTTATCAACAGGGAAGAGGTCACCTTCACCGGTCTTCAGGTAAAACAACCCGGTACGTTCTATAACCTTGATCTTGAGAACATTTGGTATTTTCCTCGAAATTTTGATCTTATCTATTCTATGTATATTATCAAATTTCTGTTTTACTTCCAATCCGGTGATGCGGTACAGATTCTGACCTACAAATTCACTGGCAAGATTGGCTAGGAATTCTTCTTCCAGATTAATATTGCCGACAATCTCTATCCTTTTTATGTTCAAGAACTTGAAACTACTCAATAAAGATCGGATCCCGTAAAATAAACCTGCAAGGCAACCTAATACTGCCAGAAGCAGAAAAAAGTATCTGCTGGAACCCCTTCTGATCCTTCTCATAAAAACACCGGTGATAATAAACCCATATCTTAAATTGTCTTAATAAGTTAGGCTTATTATCTCTTTTCTATCCATTTCTAGATAATTCATTATATCTTTTTAAAAACAACAGAGTTAACGATTTATTGTCAAATACTTTTTTCATTTTATTTACCTCCCAGTAGAGCTTCACCATATTTGTTGACGGAACCCGCTCCCATTGTCAGTAAAATATCTCCGTTGCGAACGACCTTTTTGATCATATCCTGGACATCCTCATTCTTATCAACATAATAAACATGTTTATGTCCAGACTGTACGGCTGCATCTGCTATCATTTTACCGCTGATTCCTGCGATCGGCTTTTCCCGGGCAGGATAAATCGGGGTAACGATCAAGATGTCGGACTGGGAAAAAGATCTGCCAAATTCCTCGTAAAAGTCACGCGTCCGGCTGTAAAGATGAGGTTGAAATACCGTAACCACCCTGTTATTGCAGCAATCCTTAATGCCTTTCAGAGTCGCTTCTATTTCGGTCGGATGATGTGCATAATCATCATAAACTTTGATATCAGAGTATTCACCTTTAAATTCAAACCTTCGATATACACCCTTGAAATCTGATAATCCTTTCTGAATAAATTTAAAATCTATATTCAGTTCGAGTCCGGTTGCTACAGCCAGGAGTGAGTTCAGGATATTATGTTCACCCATTGCGTCCAAATTGATTCTACCTAGTTTATTACCTGAAAAAATAACATCATAGGATGATTTGAAATCTTTCATGGAAATATTTTGAGCCCGGATTAGAGCTTGAGCGGAAAATCCGTATGTAACAATCTCTTTCCTGATATCGGGGATTATGGATTGCACACCGGGATCATCGAGGCAGAGGATCACACTTCCGAAAAATGGAACTTTATTAGCATATTCAATAAAGGCTTTTTTCACACCTTCGAGATCTTGATAGCAATCCAGATGATCAGCTTCGATGTTAGTGATGCCGGCAATGATCGGACTTAAAGAGAGAAAAGAACGGTCGAATTCATCGGCTTCGACAACAATATATTTTCCAATACCGAGAAGATTATTCGATCCGTATTTCTTTACTATTCCTCCGACAATAACTGTAGGATCCAGAGCGGCTGCTGATAAAATATGACCTACCATGGATGTGGTTGTCGTTTTCCCGTGGGTTCCGGCAATTCCTATTCCATAGCTCATACGCATGATTTCAGCTAGCATCTCTGCTCTTCGGATTACCGGGATTTTATTTTCAAGGGCGATCATGATTTCCGGGTTGGTATTACTGACAGCTGAAGATTTAACTACAACATCAGTATCGCGAACATGATCACTGCTGTGTCCGATTTGCACATCTATACCCAGATTTGCCAGATGATCCGTTATTTCTGTCTGATTCAGGTCAGAACCGGTAATTTCAAATCCCTGGTTAAATAAAAGTTCCGCAATTCCGCTCATTCCGATCCCGCCGATTCCAACGAAATGAATTTTTTTTGTTCTACCCAGCATTTTTCTTCCTTAACTCATTCTCTATTCAGAATTCTTGCAATCGTAAGAGCTGCGTGCAAATGAACAGATTCACCAAAATTTTGTTTCATGTCTTTCTGGTCGTTTTTCAATCTTAGTAATTCTGATTTTAATTTTTCAGGAGTGAGATCTTTCTGTTCTAGCATTCTTGCCCTTTTATTTGCTACTTGTTCCATACCGTTGTAAAATTGATGATTTCCAGCTGCCGACGGTAACGGGACCAGTAAAGATGGTATCATTTTTGTTTCAAGTTCCGCCAGAGTTATAGCACCGCATCTGGACAAGGCAATATCAGCAGAATTATAGTACTTTCCCGGTGTAGGATCAAATGCAAAATAGTGAATTCCCTTTCGATTCCCAATAGACCGACTGATCTCATCATAACTGTAATTACCTGTCTGCCAGATTATCTCAAAATTTTCTTTCAGCAGATCATCAATTATCGGAATCAGGCTCTTGTTCAGAAAATAGGATCCCTGACTTCCTCCGATCACGAATAATTTGAAAGAATTTTTCCGTAGGGAATATGCCTGAAGATCCAGTTTGTCATCATCTTCATATAGAGATGAATTGATAGGATTCCCTGTATACAGGACTTTATCAGCAGGGAAATACCGCTGTGCTGAAGCTGTCCCTATAAATATTTTTTTTGCTGATGAAGCAAGAATCCGGGAAGTTTTTCCAGGATAGCTATTTTGTTCCTGAATAAAGATAGGTTTATTTTTAAGCTTTGCAGCATACCCAACCGGACCGCTTACAAATCCTCCTGTACCAAGGAAAATATCCGGTCGAAAGTCTCTGATAATTTTCATTGAATCAAAAGTACTTTTGACCAGTTTAAAGGGAAATTTTATGTGAAGTGGAGTGAATCTGCGGTATAATTTCTGGATACTGATCGATCTGAAATCGTATCCTGCTGCTTTTACCAGTTTTTCCTCAATACTATTTCTGTTTCCAACAAACAGGAGTTCATTATCAAACTGTTTTAATTCCTTAGCTATGGAAAGCGCCGGGATTATATGTCCTCCCGTACCTCCAGCTGCTATCAAAATTCTTTTCATAGTATCCTTCTTTCTGCGCTAAGATTTAACAATAACCCGACAGTAAAAGAATTAATCAGTAAAGAAGTACCACCATAACTGATGAAGGGAAGAGTTACTCCCGTTGAAGGAATTGCAGATATGGCTACTCCAATATTCACTATTGCATTGTAAAAAATGTTCATACCCAACCCGAATCCTAATAGTTTCAGATAAAGATCATCATATTGAGCTGCATTAATTATACTTCTGTAAAACAGGAATATAAACAAAATCAAAATTACTGCAGCTCCCAGAAATCCGAATTCCTCTCCGATTATTGAAAAAACATAATCAGTCTTTGCTTCCGGGAGAAAATAATGCTTTCCAGTTCCTTTCCGGGGAGAAGTTCCAAAAATCTTTCCACTGGCTAGAGAAATCAGACTTTGTCTAACTTGATAATCATCATTAAGCTGGTCAGCATCACTGGTTTGATTTCTAAAAAACAAAGAATACTTCTTGTAAGATTGAAATCTGCGAGATCGATAAGTTGGACCAAACTGAATTACCAGAATTCCGGCAAGAAGGCTTAAAACCAGGATCAGGGCAATGGTCGAGATCCTGATCCTGCTTAGGAATAAAAGTGAGATCAGCGTCAGACTTGAAATTATAAGCGGAGTGAAGTGTTTTTCAATCAGGACCAAAGAAAAAAAAGCCAGAGGTATGACTACAAGTGCACTGAAATTCTTAATAAAGCCCAAAGGACGGCTGTCATCGATCAAATGCTCCTTTTTATCCAGAATGTGCGCTGCATAAAAAATTAAGACGATCCTTGCAATGAGACTGGGCTGGATACTGAATTTCCAAATCCTGAAACTTCGCATAGAACCTTTGATATTATCACCCAACAACAAAACAAGTACAAGCAGGATAAAAGTAATAATAACCATAGGGAAAATATATTTCCTGATTTTCTTCAGATTTATTTTTTTAAATCCTATCCAGACGGCGACGATTGATAGTAGGAACCAGAGAAATTGACGGTAAAAAAACGTCATTTCTGTTCTGACAGAGCTTATATTCAACTGCATTATCAAACCGAATACCATTAAAAGAATATAGGTAAATAGTAGGTAATAATCGTAATCGGTTATATATTTTTGTAATTTATTCATTTCAATTTATCAACGATTTCTTTGAATTTTTTGCCCCGGTCTTCGAAATTAGTAAACATATCAAAACTGGCACAAGCTGGTGAAAGGACTATATATTCTCCCTGATCTGATTCCTCAAAAGCACTTTTTACGGCTGTTTCCAGATCATTAAACATTTCTACGGGAGCAATATTTTCAAAGACCTTTTTCATTTCGTGTCTGGATTCTCCGATCAGGTACATCTTTTTTACATGCTTTGCGATAAGATCATTTAAAACACTGTAATCTTCTCCTTTTCCTCTGCCACCCATAATAATTCGAATTGGTTCCGGGAATGATTGTAGGGCATACCTGACAGAATCAGTATTAGTAGCTTTGGAATCGTTTATGAAATTGATTCCTCTAATGCTGGTAATGAATTCGAGACGATGTGCTAATGGTTTGAATCCGTACAAAGAATCGATCAAAACGTCTTTATCTAAATCCACTCTTGATACAGCCAGAATAGCTGCCAGACAATTGGCGTAATTATGAGGTCCTTTGAGAAGCAGGTCTTTTACGGGAATGGAATATTTTTCGATAATTAATCTTTCTCCATCGAACCAGGCATCGGATTCCCGGGAAAGTGAGAATTGCTTTACAATGGAATGAAAATCAAAACTGAAATTTTTAATAATATTATCATTTTTATTTATAATTGAAAGATCATGCTCCGATTGATTTAAGAATATTCTGAATTTAGTCTCAGCATAATGTTTGAAATTCCTGTATCTGTTCAGGTGATCGGGTGTCAGATTTAACAGTAAGGCAACCTGGGGATGAAACTGATGTATAAGTTCCAGTTGGAAACTGCTGATCTCCAGCACAATGAAATCCACACCTTTAACCTCGATTGGCAGAGAAGTAAAGGCAGTACCAATATTTCCTCCAAGGAGAGTATTATATCCGGATTTTTTGAGGATTTCAGAGATCAAACTGACTGTCGTGCTTTTACCGTTAGATCCTGTTACAGCAATGATCTGGCTGTCTCCGGATTTTATCCGGTATCCCAGTTCAATTTCGCTGATGAGTTCGATTCCCTGCTTTCGAGCATTGTGCAATAATGGGATATTTTGCGGAATACCAGGACTTACAATGATCGTGCCGAATTCCAACAATTTGGGAGAATGCCCTCCGAATTCACAGTTGAATTCCTTGATCAATTTTTCTGATTCCGGCACTTCTTCTGCGGACTTCATTTCGCTGAGAAAGGGGGTTCCTCCTAATGCTTTTATTTTCTGGGCTGCAGCGATCCCGCTTCTGGCAAGACCAAGAACAGCAATATTATTAAGATCCACTTTACCTCAGTTTTAATGTTGCAAGAGCTACGGCAGCGAGCATGATAGCTATAATCCAGAATCTTATTACTATCTTATTTTCAGAAATGCCCTTTAATTCGAAATGATGATGCAGGGGAGCACATAAAAAGATCCTTTTCCCGGTTCCGGTTTTGATCCTGGTGTATTTGAAATAATATCTCTGGACAATTGAAGATAAAGCCTCGATCACGAAAATGCCACCGGCAATTGCGAAGAATATTTCTTCCCGTAGAAGAATTGCCAGAACTGCCAAAATCCCTCCTAATGAAAGCGATCCGGTATCACCCATAAAGATCTGAGCAGGTTTAATATTATACCAGAGAAACCCCAATAATGTTCCAATCAGGGCGGCTGTAAAAATCGTCAGCTCACCGGCATTACTGATAAATTCGAGATTAAGGTATTCAGAGATCACAAAATGTCCTTTTAAATAGGCCATTGTACCCAATGCAAAGGCAGATATAGCTATTGAACCTCCGGCAAGTCCATCAAGACCATCCGTTAGATTAACTGCATTTGATGTGCCTACGATCATAAAAACAACAAAAGGTATGAAAATTATTCCCAGATTAATAACAGTATTTTTTAAGAATGGTAGATTGATACTGGTGACAATATCTTTGTCTGGTGACCCGAAATATAATATGAGGGCAATAACTAACCCCAGGGAGATCTGAAACATCAGCTTATATTTTGCTATCAAGCCTATCCTGGTATGACGGAAATTCTTCAAATAGTCATCCAGAAAACCCACACTACCCAGCCAAACTGTTGTCAAATACATGATCATAATATGACTGTTCACCAGATTATTCCAGAGAAGGGACGATATCAGAAGTCCGGATAAAGCGATTAAACCGCCCATCGTTGGAGTACCCTGTTTTTGTTTATGATTCGGTGGCAGATAATCACTGATTATTTCTACTGCCTGATTTTTCTTGAGGAGTTTGATAAATTTTGGTCCAAAGAATAAGGAGATTATCAGGGCAGTAATGAAAGCGGCAATAGCTCTGAAGGTTACATACTGGAAAACATTGAATACAGTATATCCCATAATTTCCATATCTGATAAAGGTGCTAATAGATGATAAAACATATTAAAACCTACCTATGAGTTTTTCCAAGCTTACTCCATGAGAAGCCTTAATTAAAATAACGGCATCAGAAGGCAAGGTAGAAATCAGATCCGATGCCAGCAATTCATTCACACCAGAAAAATGTTGATCCGCATTGTAAACTCGGGAATAATTTCCAACAGAAATAAATCTATTGTATTGCATCCCTTTCATGTGAGCCCAGATTGCCCGGTGTAGTTTTTCTGTCAAACTTCCAAGTTCCAGCATATCACCAAGGATTGCCACATGAGGTCGTGATGGATAGTATGAATTCCAGAAAGTTATTGCTGCCTGCATAGAATCCGGATTTGCGTTATAACAATCTGCGAGGATGATCTTATTTTGAGATTTGATTATTTCCATTCGCCAGTCAATATTTAGAGGAAGATCCAACCCTTCCTGGATAGTATTGCCATCAAAACCCAGTTCGATTGCAACGGCAATTGCGATTAAAGCATTATTAGCAGAGATTTGATATGGAGAGGGAAGTGAGTAGCTGATATTATTCACCCTGAATCTGGTTTCATTTTTGTCACTATTTATATCCGAAATCATATAATTATTACTTTTATCTCGACCAAAGGTTATTCCTTTCAGATTTGCAAAACGTGAATCATCACCAGGGAAGAATCTTAAATTCTTTATCTGGTCAAAGAGATCTGTTTTTTCTCTGAGTACTCCTGCTTCATCACCAAAAAATTCCAGGTGTGAAGCACCGACAGAAGTAATAACACCGATATCGGGCTGGCAGATTTCTGCTAATCTCCTGATTTCACCGAACTGGTTCGATCCCAGTTCCAGGATAGCATATTTATGATGAGATCTGATCCGAAAAAGAGTTTGAGGTAAACCGATCAAGTTATTCTCATTACCAAAAGTTTTCAATGTTGGATGTTTCAAACTGATAATATTGTTTAAATATTCTTTGGTCGTTGATTTACCGACACTCCCGGTAATTGCTATAGAAATCGGAGAAAACAACGAAAAATACTTTGATGCCAGATCACCGTAGGCTTTTAGAGTATCTTTAACTTTGATCGTTTTTCCCAAATTAACACCCGAATCGGTTTGCACAACTGCCCAGTTATCACTATCTGAAAGAATTTGATGGATATAATCATGTCCGTCGAAGTTTTCTCCTTTAAATGCAAAGAAGAGACTCTTTTTCCCAATTTTCCGGGAATCGGTGGAGATGTTTTCAAATAGAACAGTTTCATCAGTTTTCAGCTCTTTGCCGTATAACTTTATTAATAAGTTCAGATCAATTTCGAGATCAAGGCAGTTGTCGATTTTTTTATCTTTAATTTTCTGATGAGCAAGAACAGATTCCTGATAATCGTCGAAAGCTAAAATTTTATCCCCGATGATCTGATTTTTTTCATGACCTTTACCAGCTATTAGAATTATGTCTCCGGGAGAAGATAGATTCATACATTGTAAAATTGCTTTCTTCCGGTCTGAAATGATCCAGTATCCATTAATACCCTGATTTTTTCTGATAATATCCTGAATAATGATATTCGGATTTTCATGACGGGGATTATCTGAAGTGATAATTACCAGATCGGAGTGTTTTAACACAGCTTTCAACATCAGTGGTCTTTTCTCTTTATCCCTTTCTCCTCCAGCTCCGAAGAGACAGATAAGTTTGTGATCCGAATATTCTTTTAAAGTTTCTGAGACCTTATCCAGAGCATCAGGAGTATGAGCATAATCAATATAAACAGCTCTATCCTTAATTTCAGTAACTCTCTCCAATCTGCCTTTGACCGGAGGGATTTCTGTAACCAAGGTGATAAAATCAGGGGATTCAATATCAATACCAAGGGCTCTAAGGGTGACAATGGCTAATGATAGATTGAAAATGTTGTATAATCCGGGTAAGTGAGATCTATATTGAATAACTCGTTCATTCTGATGCAAAGAAAAAGTAGTTTCTTCGAGACTTGTAATGTTCTGTTCGATCCAATAATCTGAACCTCGAATCGAAGAAATCGATATCTTTCTTCCCGAAAGCATGCTGTAGAGTTTGTCACCCCACTCGTTATCCGTATTAATTATTGCTAAACCCTTTTCATCAGTAGTATATGTAAATAATCTTTTTTTCACCCCGGCATACTCATCCATGGTCCTATGAAAATCGAGATGCTCGGGTGAGAGGTTTGTAAAAATGGCGATATCGAAATGTAATCCGAAGACACGATCCAGGTAGAGTGAATGTGAAGATACTTCCATGATAACATACCTGGTTTCGGCTTTTAACATATCTTTCATGATCTCATTCAAGCGGATGATGTCCGGAGTTGTTCTTTCCAAAGGATATTCCCTTTCACCAATAGTATATCCCAGTGTCCCGATTGTAGCTGTTTTATGCCCTTCTTTTTTAAGTAAATAATCGATTATTCTACAAACGGAAGTTTTTCCATTGGTTCCGGTAACTCCGATAAGAGTAAAATGTGAGGAAGGATCATGAAAAAAGATTCTGGCAAGGATAGCTGTTACCCGCCTGCTGTTTTTTACAACGATCTGGGGAACATTCATTTTTAATTGCTTCTGAGTTATAAGAAGTGATGCCCCTCGTTCAATAGCCTGAACAGCAAAATCATGACCATCCTGCTGATATCCGGCAATACACAGAAAAATGTTTCCCTTTTCAACTCTTCTGGAATCAGTCTGCATACCAGTGAATGCCAGACTTTCGCTTAATTTCAGCGAGATTAGAATCTGATCCGTTTCTTCCAGAGTGGAAATTAATTTCTGCAGATCGATCATTTGGCTGTCAGAATACATTTTTCTCCATACTTTATTTTCTTACCAGGGCTTATTGATTGAGAAGTTACAATCCCTTTTCCTTTGATATTTATTCTCAGATTTTTAACAATAGCTTCGTTAATTGCCTTTCTTACAGTTAAACCGGTCAGATCAGGCATCTTGAAATCTGTAATATCTTCTTTCTCCGATTCATTTTCTGTGTCAAGGATTAGGATAACCTTTTCCCAGCGGTCGAATTTTACCCCCGGTTTAGGGTATTGATTAAAGACAGACGCTCCTGTCTTTTTTTCGATCAGAGTATAAGAAATATTTTTCTTCTGTAAAATTGAAATGGCTTTTTTCTTGGTTTTATCCATCAGATCCGGCATTTTAATATAATCCCTGTTCCGCTCTTTTTCCTCAACTATCAGATCACAATCGATTTGATTGATAATTGCGGTCACAATATTTTTGAATACCGGGACAGCAGAAGCAGAAGCGTAATGATATTCATAAGCGGGTTCATCAAAGATGATAGAGATAACATATTGTGGGTGATCTACAGGGAAAAATCCAACAAAAATAGAAGTGAATTTATCCTTTGAATATGAACCCTCTCCAGCAATGATTTTTTCTGCAGTTCCTGTTTTTCCACCAATATTCATTACTTCCATTTTAGTCGCAACCCCGGTTCCGTAATCGACAACACTTTTGAAAAAAACTTTCAAGGTATCCAGGGATCGTTGATTTGAAATGGATCTTAAAACTCGTGGTTTTGAGCTTTCCAGAGTTTTATTTTCAGGACTTTTAATTTCTTTTATAATATAAGGTCTTAGTACTTTTCCTCCATTAATAAGAGTACAATAAGCATTGGTAAGTTGCAATGCGGTAACTCCGACTTCCTGTCCAAAGGATATTGAATGTAGGGAAAATCCCTGCCATTCATTCAATTTCCTGAGAATACCACCCACTTCACCCGATATTCCCGATCCTGTTTTCTGTCCGAATCCCAATTCGATCATGCGTTCGTAAAGCTTTTCACTGCCTATTTCTTCAACGATTTTACTGATACCGACATTGCTGGAATAGGCTATAATGTCACGGAAATTCAATTCATCAAATTCGTGGGCATCGGTTATCTTTCTTTTTTTGGATTTGTAGAGAATTTCATAATCCCTGCAATCTACAATATCATCGGGATCAAATATCCTATTTTCCAGGGCAAGTAATGCAGCTATGGGCTTAAAGGTAGAACCCGGTTCAAAAATAAAGGAAACCGGTAAATTTCTGGAAGCTCTGATAGTCGAAGGATCAAGATCGTTAAACTTTGAATTCATACCGGACATAGCCAGGATTTCACCCGAAAAGGGATCCATGATTAGACCAATAGCATTTTGTGCTTTGTTCTGAAGCATCACTTTAAGAAGATTTTCTTCTAAAATCTCTTGCAGCTCTTTATCAATAGTTAAGTAAATGGAATTGCCGTTCTTAGCTGGTTTCTCTTTCAAAAATAGCAGAGGGATCATTTTATTCTGAGCATCGTATATCGATTCTTCCCAGCCGTATACTCCAGTGAGATCTTCATTGAATGTTGCTTCCAGACCGTTCTTACCCTCAATATTAATTAGACTTCCCGGGCTGGAGCCAAGATCAGTTTTCCTGACCAGCCCGAGAAGACTTCCCGCTAACTTACCCTGAGGATACACTCTCTCGAGTTGTCTGAATGATTTGACTAATCCGGGAATTATCTTATCCTTAAACTGTCTGTTTATCTTGAGATATTGGGATTCTGTGATATCATCAGAAATAAAGACAACCGGAGGAGTGCTTTTCGTGTTGAGAATTTTTAGAATTTTGCTTTTTTTAAGTGTTGTATTATCCGCTATGATCTCCGCAATACTTTTATAAAAAACTGTTAGGTTAGTATTGGGATTGCGGGTACAATAATTTCTCAGAGCTGATCTGTCGATATCGATCTGATAGATTTTGGCTGTACTTACCAGCAATTCTCCCTTACGATCATAAATATTTCCTCTGTTCGGAAGAGTAATTTTCTTGGTGGGATTACGCCTTAATTCGACGGTTCGTTTCAGATTGTGAGGATCTAAAACCTGCACTGAAAAAAGATAGACTACCCAAATCAGGACCAGAAGAAAATTGACCAGGAGAAAAGTCTTCAGTCTGCCGTTCATATATCCCGGGGAAATTCTTTATTCACGGGTTATAGCTTCGGCTGAAGGAATTATATAATCTATCAGGCAAAAATAATTTTTGTCAGGATCAAACCTGATGTTATGAATATTTGTGTCGTCAGTGGGGATCATCATGTCCAGTTCATCTATAGCCAACCGTTGAATTCTTCCTCGACATCGAAGCTTATTATTTTCAGTTTTTAATTGAGAATTAATCGCTCGGAGATGTTCTAAATTTTCCTGGATTTGAGTAAATTCCCTTCCATATTGTAAAATTTTATGTTTATTATAATAGTGGAAGAAAAACGATAAAATTATTATAATTAATATCAATGAGAGTTTGTGGAACATAGTACCTCCTTTTTTTCAGCAACCCTCATTTTCGCACTCCGGGCACGGGGATTCTTACGGATCTCCTCATCCGAAGGTGTTAAAGGTTTTCTGGTTATGATTTTTAAGGTTGATTTTTTGTTACATATGCATTTTGGAAACTCCGGTGGACAGATGCAGTCTTTTTCCTGTTCCAGAAAAAAATGCTTTACGATCCGGTCTTCTAAGCTGTGATAAGAAATAACAACTATATGTCCCCCGGGATTCATAATTCTAGTGCAATCTGCTAAAGCTGTCTCGAGACTTTCAAGCTCTTTATTAATGTATATTCTTAAAGCCTGAAAAATTCTGGCTTTTGCCTTGATCTTCTTTTTAGTGAAAATTGATCTATCGATTATTTCAGCTAATTCAAGCGTAGTTTCTATTCTTCCGGTTTCTCTCTTCTTCAGGATCGCTGAAGCTATTCTGGAGGCTCCACCTTCTTCTCCATATTCCAGGAAAATAGTTTTCAGTTTGTTATAATCGCTGTTGTTGACTACATCCGCTGCTGTCTGTTTCAAATCCTGATCCATTCTCATATCCAGTTTTCCGTCATATGTGAAGCTGAATCCTCTACTGGGATCATCAAATTGGTGAGATGAAACACCCAGATCAAATATTATACCATCAATATTTCTGATCCTTTCCAGAGAAAGCCTACTCCAGAGATTTGCAAAATCATCCTTGATAATAACTAAATTTTTGAATTCTTTCAGTGGACTCGTAGAGGCATTTGCAATTGCATCCGCATCCCTGTCAAAAGCGTATAATTTTATACCTTTGACGTTCTGAAGAATTTTCAGGCTATGTCCACCACCTCCCATGGTGGCGTCGACATAAATACCTTCGGATCTAAGATTCAAACTTGATACAGCTTCTTCTAAAAAAACCGGTTTATGGTATGATATCATCTCTGATAATCCAGGGAATCGAATAATTCCTTGTGTTCTTTCAAAATATCTTTTCTGATATTTTCATATTTTTCCGGGTTCCAGACAGCAATGAAATTTCCTTCACCTTTAAGTACAACTTTGTCAGTTATTCCAGCAGTCTTGATCAGTTCATCGGACAACTTAATTCTGCCATTGTCTTCGATTCTCTGTTCGCTGGAAGCAAAGCTGCGGAGATTTACCATCAGCTTAATATCCCTGCCCTCACCCTGACGAAGCTGCTCTATTTTATCCTTCCAATTATCCAAAGGGACAATTGCAATGTTACCGGAAGGTCCTATAGTGACGATCACAGTCTGTCTGGCATTCGGACTGAACTTCTTTTTAAAAGCAACAGGTATAGTTACCCATTTGCCCTTGTTTACTGAATTTACGTAAGTTCCTAAAAATTCTCCCGACATCATAACTCCAATATTTGAGAATAAATGAGTAAAAATGAGTATTCCTGAGTCAAAAGTGTCAAATTCTGAGTGAAAGTCAAGAAAAATTTGTAGATAATGAAACTCGGTTAGAAAAATTCTTGCCTTTTTAAATGAACTATTTTAATTTGATGGAGTTTAATAAACAGGGAGCATGAACTTGAAGAAAAAAATACTAATAGTCGAAGACCTGCTGGGAATTGCTCAGAATATCAGAAAATATCTGGAACATTCCGGTATTGATGTTTCCGGTATTATCTCCTTCGGGGAAGATGCTGTTGACTTTGTAGAAGTATCCCGACCGGATTTGGTCCTGATGGATATTGATCTTGCCGGTGACATGGACGGCATTCAGGCAGCAGAAGAGATTAACGAAAGATTCGGGATTCCGATTATATTCATTACTGCTACTGATAGTGATGTAATCATTGAAAAAGCTTCCGGTGTCGATCCTTTCGGATATATTTTAAAACCTTTTTCGGAAAAGGAACTGCGGGTTTCTATAGAAATGGCTTTCTATAAAGAAAAGATCGCCAAGGAAAGGCAGTTGTTCACCAAAAGAATAGAACGTCTGCATGAAACTGCTTTAGACATGAATAAATGTGAGACTAAGGAAGAAATATATGATTTTGTCATGAAATCTGTGGGCGATATTGTAAACTTTGATTGTTTTTCTTTGTATGTTCACAATGGAAGACAGTTGGTTCTGGAAAAAAGTGATCAGACTGAAGATACATCTTGCATCGATTTAAGATCGCAATGTATGGAACTTGCTGAAAAAACCTGGAAGAATAGCAAAGTTGAATTATTTAATCACTCATCAGAAAGCGGTAAAACAGATTTATTTTCAGTTTTCGGATCTATTATTTCTGCTCCTGTAGATCAGGACGGTGTGCTTCAATTATATTCTAAGGATATAGAAGCTTTTACACAGAACGATCGGAGATTATTACTGCTCCTGATCAATCATATGGTCGAATCACTGAATAGAGTAAAATTACAGGCAAAGCTGGAAATGCAGGCAATTCACGACCCGTTAACAGGGGTTTTTAACCGATTTTATTTTTATAAACAACTTGAAAATCTGTCACAAAAACAGGAAGAATCCGCTTTAAAGATAGCTTTTCTGATGATAGATGTCAATGATCTGAAAATAGTGAATGATAAATTCGGGCATCAGACAGGAGATGAGGTTCTGAAGATCGTTGCCAATATCCTCAATGCTGGTTGTCGTGAAGAAGATATCGTAATCAGGTATGGGGGAGATGAATTTCTTGTATTATTACTCGAAACAGGTGAAGATGTTAAATTAATGAAAGAAAGGATAATGCAGAGGTTGAAACGTTGGAATGATTTAGAAAATCCATATTCCTTTCCCATTACCTTTGCCGTTGGGACTGCTTATAGTGAAGGAATCGAAAACTGGACATTCACCGATCTACTCTCTGCTGTAGATAAAGATATGTATCAACATAAAAAAACCCAAAAAGAAAGAAAAACCAATGAACATTCGTTAACTGAATAAACTGATCTATACTACTTATCTGCGAAAAAAACATAATGGCATATTATTTAATTGAAAAACTTGACACCAGAAGCGGGTTTGAGCGCATATCTCCAAAAATATAGTCTTGGAGGGAAGTAATGGTTGTAAAAGATTTGCTCTACACAGAAACCCATGAATGGGTGAAAGTAGAAGGAGATGATGTCTATATAGGTATTACTGACTATGCCCAGCATGAATTAGGAGATATTGTTTATGTGGAATTACCCGAAGTAGGGGATCAAGTTACATCCGGTGAAGCATTCGGGACAATCGAGGCAGTGAAAGCTGTCGAAGACCTGATTTCTCCCTTGAGTGGCAAGTTGATAGAAGTTAATGAATCACTGGAAGACGCTCCGGAAACAATTAATCAATCAGCTTTTCAAGATGGATGGTTGATCAAGATAAGGCTCTCTAAGAAAGAAGAACTGGAAAAACTCATGAAAGCAGATGCATACGAGGAGTTAATAGCTTAATAATGCCATTCTATCAAAAAAAAAAGTTCCTGGTAATTTTAATCTCGCCTTCGGCTGGCGGGAAGTCCACGGTTGCCCGGGAATTACTGAAGGATAGAACGAAGTTCTCCTATTCCATATCTTATACTACCAGATCTCCTCGGGGTAATGAACAGAATGGAATCGATTATCATTTTATAGATGAAACTGAATTTAAAAAAAGGATTGAGAAAGGATTCTTTCTGGAATATGCCAGAGTTCATAATAATTGGTGGTATGGTACATCTCTGATATCGATTAAGGAACTTCTGGAACAAAACCACCATGTTGTCTTGGATATCGATGTTCAAGGAGCATTGCAGATAAAAAGTTCGGAGCTGGACTTTGTCAGTATTTTTTTACTTCCTCCCGATCGGAATGTACTTATCCAGCGGCTCAGAGACAGGGGTACTGATTCCGAGGAGATTATCCAGACCAGGTTGAAAACTGCTATAAAAGAGATCGATCTGATTACATCTTTTGATTATCTTGTCATCAATGATGATCTTGATAATACTATTGAGCAGGTTCTCAGAATAATCGTTTCGGAAGAGAACAAAACAAAAAGATACAAGAATATTAAAAATATATTTTATGGAGGATAGATGAAAAAAGACATACCCGATGTTGAAAAGTTTCTCGAAGATAATAACATGACCTATTTGTACCTTTTACTTGCTAATCTGGAAGTGGAAAGATTAAGCAATCTTCCTTTTTCGGTTAAAAAGAAGTTCAATACCAAGTTAACAAATCTGGCTCTCGAGCACATAGCACAGAATGAAGTACCTGATTATCTTTTTGAAGATGAGGATGAGGAACTGAGTGAATAAAAATCAACTGGGGTCGACAGTTCAGTACCTTGAATATTTGAAATTATCAGGTATTGACGACTTATTTCTTCGATCCCGGGAAGAAAACAATTCTGAATTAAATTTGGAAACTCTACAAAGAAAATATAGTCAATGCAAGAAGTGTGATCTGGCTGAAAATAGAATTAAATTCGTATATGGAGAAGGTAATTCCCATGCAAGGCTGGTTTTTATAGGGGAGGCTCCGGGAGCGGATGAAAATAGAAGTGGTAAACCTTTTGTTGGTAAAGCCGGACAATTACTTACAAGGATCCTGCAAGCGATCGGATTGACCAGAGAGGAAGTATATATCACTAATGTTGTGAAATGTCGTCCGCCAAACAATCGGGATCCTCATACAACTGAGATCGAATCCTGTCGACCCTATCTGGATGAACAACTGAAGTTGATCCGACCCGATCTGATTGTTCTTCTCGGTCGAGTAGCAGCAGTTTCTCTGCTGGATATGAAATTGAGTCTGGCTAAATTCAGGGGTACGACATATTTATATAACAATATTCCCACAATCGTGACCTATCATCCATCAGCATTGCTGAGGAATCCGGTATATAAAAGACCTACCTGGGAAGATTTTAAAAAGATTCGCAGGGAATATTTTTCTGATAATGAACCGGAGGTGATCGATGGCAACTGAAAGTAAAAAAATGTTACCTCAGGATCTCAATGCCGAAGCTGCAGTCATTTCGGCAATGATGATCGATAACCACACAGTAGCACGCGCTCTGGAAATGCTGTCTGACGAACATTTCTATAGAACATCTCATAAAATATTGTTTCGTACAATCAGAGAATTATTTGAAGCTAATATTGAGATCGATATCATTACTCTAATCGATAGATTGAAGCAGAAGAAGAAGTTAGCTGATGTCGGAGGGGAAACCTTTATTAATGAGTTATCTGATATGGTGCTCAGCGGTGCGAACATTGAATATCACGCCAACATCGTTCTTGGTAAAGCTCTTTTAAGACAACTGATCAACGTATCGAATAAAATTATAGAAAATTGTTATAATGTAAATACTGAAACAGATAGAACAAGTAATAAAAAAGAAACTATTCATACCGTGGAAGATATAGTCGATGATGCTGAACAGTCGATCTTCCAAATCGCCGAAAGACCGAGCAGAAAAACCTTTATCAATCTTACTGAAATAATCCCCCGCACGTTGGAAAATATTGAAAAAGCTGCTGCATCAGGCAAAGCTGTTATCGGAATTACCACCGGATTTCCCAGTTTATCGCGGAAATTGGGAGGATTTCGTCCCGGTCAGCTTATCATCATAGCTTCCCGCCCGGGAATGGGTAAATCCTCTTTCGCTTTGAATATTGCCTTTAAACTGGCAATGCGGGATCTGAAGATAGCCATCTTCACAATGGAGATGGAGAGTGAAGAATGTTTGATGAGAATGCTCAGCTCTGCTTCTGAGGTTAGTATGGAGCACATGCTTAGAGGTTATGGTATGGATCAGAAAAAAATTCTGAATATAACCAGAGTTGCCGATGTACTCCATCAGAAACAGATTTATATAGATGATTCCGGATCCAATACCATGCTTGATATCCGGGCGAAAGCCAGAAGATTGAAAGCTGAAATAGATGGCTTGGATTTGATATTAGTTGATTATATGCAGCTTATGAACGTTAAAAGAAACAGGGAAAATCGACAGCAGGAGATTGCTGAGATCTCAAGGTCTTTAAAAATTCTGGCAAAGGAACTTGAAGTGCCCATCATAGCCTTATCACAACTGAATCGTGCAGTTGAGTCTAGAGTTCCTCCCATACCCAAATTAGCGGATCTCCGTGAATCGGGAGCAATTGAGCAGGACGCTGATATTGTCATGGCAATATTCCGCCCCATTGTCTATAAAGATATCCTTCAAAATAAATGGAAAGACCGAGATGGCAATGAAATATCCATTCCTGAAGAGTTTTCCTTAATTTCAATTCTCAAGAACAGGCATGGAAGTATCGGAGATGTTGAACTTCTTTTCAGGGATACAATAACTCAATTCAGAGATCCAGAAGATATGTAATATGCTTAAATCCTTCCGTGTTGCAGTTTGTATTGTTGGCGAATACATAATATTCCTTCTCGAGATCATTACTCACTTACCTCGAATTAAAAAACGGTTCCTTGAAATTCTGAAACAAATGAAACGAACCGGTTATGATTCCTTACTCTTGATCACAGTCACATCGGGCTTTACAGGTATGGTGACTTCTGTTCAGGCTTCCTATCAGACGAGTGGTCATATCCCCAAAAGCCTGATCGGTGTTCTCGTTGGTAAATCGACAATGATTGAATTAGCACCGGTTCTCACCGCTCTGGTTTTAACTGGCAAAATTGGGGCATCAATTGCTGCAGAGATTGGGACTATGAAAGTCAGCGAGCAGATCGATGCGCTGGAAACAATGGCAATAGATCCTTGCGATTATCTGTATATGCCCCGGGTACTGGCTGGTTTGATCATGGTCCCGCTGTTGACTATTTATTCAAACTTTATCGGCATTTTCTCTGCTTTTATCCTTTCTGTGTATAAGTACGATGTCAATGGATACAGTTTTTTTTCAAATATGAGAGATCATTTCCACCCTTCGGATTTCTGGGGAGGTCTGGTAAAAGCTTTTTTCTTTGGACTTATCATAACCACAGTTGCCTGTTTTTCTGGTAGTAAAACGAGTGGTGGAGCCGAAGGTGTAGGAAAAGTTGCCACCTTGACTGTCGTCTACTCTTCCATATTGATTCTGGTAATGGATTTTCTGGTCGCGACCATGTTATTCGGAGGAGTAAATTGATCCGGATTGTTCAAATTTGTATTTTATTTATTCTGATTTTTTCATCTTGCAGTCAAGATCATTCTGATAATATCCCAACTGAAAAAGTTAATTTTACTATATATTACACTAGAAATTTTCTAAATATGGATTTTTTGGAAAACACATTTTTAGAATTCAGTAATGATTCTAACTGCAGGATTAAATCTAGATCCTTTTCAGACAGTTGGAACCTGTTACAGTATTATCATACTCAAAGAGATTCGAGTGAAACAGTGAACCTTTTTCTGGGTATTGATAATTTTATTCTGCCTGAATTTGAGGAATTGGGTCTGATTCAATCATATGACTTCGATACATCCAATTTTCTGGAAAATACTTTGAATGGTGGAAAGTCCTTTTTTCCGATCGCTTATAGTTATTTAGGATTTATTTATAATGCCGAATTTCTTGATGATCCTCCCCTTACCTTTGGAGCAATGCAGGATGGTATCTGGAAAGACAGGATCATATTGTTCGATCCCCGGATGAACAGCTTGGGAAGAGGTTTGCTTTTATGGTCGCTTGCCGCTTTTGGTGAAAATGGTTACGGTCATTTCTGGAGAAGTATTAAGAATAATGTTTTTTCCAGCAGCACCGATTTTGATGAAGCCTATTCACTGTTTCTTGCTAAGGAAGCACCCCTGGTTCTTGCCCTTTCTACTACTCTTTGTTATCACGCAATTCATAACAGTATAAATACTTATAGATCAATCATACCTTCCGAAGGCGGGTTTCTTTATCTTTGGGGAGCCGTTGTTGTCGAGGAGTCAGGGAATTCTGAGAGTCTGTCACTTTTTCTGGAATACCTTCATTCGGTCAATTTTCAGACTAAAATTCCTTTGAATCTCTGGATGTATCCAGTAAGAAAGGATATTCCACTGCCTGAAATTTATAGCATTTGTCCCCGTCCCGCTAAAGATATTTCTAATAATCTTCCTTTCAGGAATAATAATTTCAATACTAAAAGATGGTTAAATAAATGGAAAAGAATCATGCTGAAATGAATTTCAGAATTGCATTATATCAGCCTGAAATTCCGGCAAATACGGGTAATATTGGCAGACTCTGTGTCGGGTCGAATACAGAGCTACATATTATTAAACCGATGCGGTTTCTTTTGACGGATAAATATTTGAAAAGGGCTGGGTTGGACTACTGGAACCTGCTGAAACCGGTTTTGCATGAAAATTATTCTGATTTTTCGAAGAATCTTTCCCGGGAGAGGATCTTTTTCCTGTCGACCAAAGGTAAGATCCCTTATATTGATGTTAAATTTGCCAGGGGTGATACTTTTGTGTTCGGTCCTGAAACAAGTGGTATTCCTGATAGAATTCTTCAGGCAAACCCAACAAGAGTGCTGAAAATTCCAATGTCGAAAAATATCAGATCAATAAATCTTGCCAATTCTGTGGCTATCATATTATATGAAGCCTTAAGACAGACAGGTTTTCAGGGAATGGTTAAAAAAAAGGAGGTTATATGCTGCAAGGTTCCTATGTAGCACTGGTAACACCCTTTAAGGGTAATGAGATCGATTATACAGCTTTCGAAACTCTTCTGGATTTTCATTTCCACAATAAGACTGACGGGATTTTACTCTGCGGTACAACAGGAGAGTCTCCAGCTTTAGCAGGAGATGAAAAAGAAAGATTCCTGAGATTCGGTTTGCATAAGTGTAAAGGCAGAATCCCTGTTATGATGGGTACGGGATTCAATAACATCTATCATACATTGTCTCTAACCAGAAAAGCCCAGGAATGGGGAGTTGATTACGCCTTGGTAATTACTCCGTATTACAATAAACCATCTCAGTCAGGGCTTTATCATTATTTTAAGAAAATTGCCCTGCAAAATGATATTCCGATTGTGATCTACAATGTCCCCGGCAGAACAGGGGTTAATATATCAAGTGAAACTACACTGAAACTTGCATCTGAATTCAAGAACATTGTCGGGATCAAAGAAGCCAGTGGAGACCTGGTTCAGGTATCGAGAATTGTCCGAGATGCTCCTGCCGGTTTTGTGGTAATGTCTGGTGAAGATGCACTAAATCTCCCGATATTGGCTTGTGGTGGTGCCGGTGCAATATCAGTAACAGCTAATATCCTTCCCATGAAAGTCCACGATTTAATTGATTATTATTTGAAAGGAGAAACAGATAAAGCTTTATCGTTGCATAATGAGCTTTTGAGACTAACAGAAGCTTTGTTTATCGAAACTAATCCTGTACCAGTAAAAGAAGCATTGTCCATGATGAAAATGATAGAAAGAGAAGTTAGGTTACCACTCTTTTATCTGCAGGACGCAAATCTTGAAACACTCAAACAAACATTAATAAATTATCATTTGATTAAATAGACTTTGAAAAAAATTCGCAGAGATCAACACCTTATTATTTGTCCTGACACTAAACAATTTACCGATCTGGTCGTTTGTGCTGCCAGTTGTGATCACAAGTGTGAAAAATATATTATTTCCATTACATATGATATTTTACTGGAGTTTATAGAAAAACATCCCGAATATAAAATTGTAGGAGAGATTATGACAGCGGAAAAAACAAAACCTAAAGAATTAAAGAAGTTCTGGATTGTAGATGAGGGGAAAAAAGTCACAGAAGTTACGGAAAGACAGATAATGAACAATCCCCAGAATTACATCGGTAAGGAGATCTGGCAGAAACCGCCTTTTAAGTTTGAAATTTTAATAACTCTGAAGAGGATCAAAGCCGATTAAGACGTACTAATTTAGTCAGCCTTATCCTGAAATAGGTATATACCGTCAAGAAACCCATAATGTCGGCAACAATATCTGCCCAGGAGAAGGATCGCCCTGGGATCGGTATTTGGTGTACTTCATCAAAAACAGGCACGAATATTGCCAGAAGCAGTAGCAGCTTCAATTTTCCGGCAATATGTGATTCCTCATGTATTTTTACAAAGAGAAAAGCAAATAGTAAATACGCAACATAATGAAAGATTTTGTCGTAATTTATTAGTTTATCCTCAGGAGTTGTGATATCCGGTATTGAAGTTAATACTAAAATCACTCCACACCAGATCGAGAATAAATATCTGTAGGTTTTTCTACTGAAGCTAATCTTCATATGAAATCAATTTCCAGATAACCGGGAAGGGTTTCATAGCGAACTTTGCCTTAAGAGGGATTCTGCGATCATCATTACTGATCCAGAATAAAAGTGGAACATCTTCATCAACAAGGTTGTTGGTTAACATATCACTTCGCTCTGATTCAATCCCATCCTCATTCTTGAAGGTGATTTTGACAATCATACATTCCTTAATACCAAAAATACTTCTAATAGAATCTATCTCGATCATCTTATATTCAGCCAGCCATTGTACCTGGTTTGCATCCATCCGGAAACTTCCCGAGCTTAGATCAGGTAAAAACCTTAAATAGAATAGAGCTGAAAAAAAATCTCTCGTCCCGGATTCAATATAATATTTCCGATTCCTGGTAGAATCGATATGGCTAATTCTTTCAGCATGATTTTGATCATGGAAAAAATAAATATCCCTGTCTTCCTGGTAGTCACTCTGCTTAACATTTTTATAGTAATGTACTGGTATATATTCCGGTTTGTATTTAATTCTGTAATAATTATTTAGTTTTTTTGCGATCTTACCCAGGGAAATCGATGTTGCTGAGATTGCCAGTTCATTATCCTGATCGATCATATCCACTTCTACAACATTTAGTCCGAGATATTTAATCACCAATCCCATATTTTCCCCGGAAAGGGAGAAGGAGATGATCATTAAAAATAATATCAGATGAAATTTAGTTTTCATAATCCGAGCCCTTATCCAATAACAACATGTTCACATAGTTGATCCGCTGACTATCAATATCAGTAATAGTGAATTTGACTTTATTATGAAAAATAAAAGATTCATTCTTTTGAGGAACTTTATTCAAATTATCATAGAGAAATTCTGCAAGGTTATCATATTCTTCTTCATCTATATCAAGGTAGAATTCATGATT
>JAUVIJ010000222.1 GCA_030592835.1 Candidatus Cloacimonadota bacterium
GATCCTCACTCTCCAATCCAACCATTTTATATGCATCTTCCGATGCTTCTTCATCGATAACAGGTAAGATAAAGATATCGTATTTTCTAAAAAGATGAGCAACCTGTTCTTGATCCATATTAACAGGTGCAGAAATCACATCCGGATCCATCATTTCACTTGCGATCCTGTTGTGCTTGGCAAGAAGAAGTTTTGCCAGTTCGAGTATTCCGACCAGTTTGTTTTCAATATCGACAACAAAAGCGTAATGAATATTTTCTACTTCTTCGTAATTTTGCCTGATATATTCTATGATCTCATCACGTTTCATGCTGGTTTCAACCGCGATAATTTCGGATTGCATCAATCCACCGGCTGATTCCTCATCATATTTGAGCAACTCGATGATTTTCCGGGAATCCTCTGTTTCTATCTGATCCAGTAGTTCCCGGGATACATCATCCTCCAGTTCAGAAAGGATATCCGTTGCTTCATCGGTTTCCATTTCATCGATCAGTTTCACCAGACGCTGTTGTTTGATCTGTTCCAGGACATCTTCACGGACTTCTTCATATAATTCCGGCAAAACATCCGAGGCATTACTATCATTAAGAAGAGAAAAAACACGGAATTGGTTGTCTCGAGGTAGATTATTTATAATCTGAACTATATCCCCGTGATGCAATTGGTTTAATTCAATTTTAAGAATTTTCTCATTTTGTTCTTCAATATAGTTCAATACCTGATCATAGGATAACTTTATCATAGCAATCCCTTTCATTTTTTGTCATAGTAAAAATCTCAGAAAAAAATATCAATAAAAAAAGAGGTTATTTATTACAATAACCTCTTTCAGAATAAAGTTTTTTTTATTTTCTTGAATCTTCTTTCTTAGTTTTGCCTTTTTTCGATTCATGTACTTCTATTCCTACAAACTCAATTATAGCCATGGGTGCACAATCACCTTTCCGATAACCATTCTTCAACACTCTGGTATAACCACCATTTCTTTCCATATATTGAGGAGCAAGCTCATCAAACACTTTCTTAACCAGGGTTCTGTTCTGCAACATTTTGTATGCTAATCTGCGGTGATGTACTTCACCTTTTTTG
The DNA here is from genome assembly GCA_030592835.1 of Candidatus Cloacimonadota bacterium. Taxonomy (GTDB): domain Bacteria; phylum Cloacimonadota; class Cloacimonadia; order Cloacimonadales; family TCS61; genus JAUVIJ01. The sequence goes on from JAUVIJ010000222.1 coordinate 1,093, forward strand.
CCATAAGTGATTATTCTTTCTGCTAAAAAACGAACTTCTTTCGCTTTTGTTTGAGTTGTTGAAATCCGACCGTGTTCAATCAGAGAACAAGCAAGATTTCTCAGCATCAGGTTTCGATGGCCTTTTTCTCTACCAAATTTCTTTCCTCTAACCTTGTGTCTCATTTTCCTATCCTTTATCTGACCATTACTTTATTTCTGGCTTCATCAATATCTTTTAATTTACTTTTGATATCATAACCCAAATGAAGTTCATACTTATCAAGTAACGCATTTATTTCTTCCAGAGATTTCTTACCGAAATTACGATATTTCAGCATTTCGTTTTCGGTTTTTTCTATCAACTCTCCAATGGTTTCAATTTTTGCAGCCGCCAGACAATTACTACATCTTACTGATAACTCCAATTCATTGACTATAGTACTGAAAAGTTTTTCTAAACGATCCAATTCGGGATCCATTTCGACTTCTTCGATATATTCCGGTTCTTTTTCAAAGAGTACTAATTTATTATACAGATCCCTAAGAATTTTAGCAGAGAGGTAAACTGCACTTTTAGGATCGATACTACCATCGGAATAAACTTCAAGGATCAGTTTATCGTAATCGATCCTCTCACCAACCCGCTGATTCGCAGCAGAAAAATTAACTTTTGTGATCGGAGAATAAATTGAATCGATGGGAATAACACCAACCGGTTTATCTTCCATATCATGGGTATCTGCAGGTGCATAACCTCTGCCGATTCCTACCCAGAGTTCCATTCTAAAATCAACATCTTCAGTCAGATTAAGTAATTCAAGGTCTTTGTTGATAATCTTGATTTCAGATGTTTCTCCGATTTCGGAAGCTGTAATGATCCCTTTCCCTTTATGTTCCAGGGTTAATTTTTCTTCACTTGTCGTTTCAGATTTTATCACAAGTTGTTTCAGACGCAGTATCAAATCGATGTAATCGGAATCTGTTCCCGGGATAGGTGTAAACTCATGGTGAAGTCCTTCTATTTTAACATAACGTACAGCAGCGCCCTGAATGGAAGACAGCAACACTCTTCTTAAGGTATTACCAATAGTTGTTGCAAATCCTGATTCCAGAGGACCAATTTCAAATTTGCCATAATTCTCACTGTAAGTATCTTCATCCACTATAACTTTTTCAGGAAATTGTAGGGGTTCAAGGAACTTCATCTTATACTCCTGTTTTTATTTGGAATAATATTCAACAATAAGCCTTTCATCTATGTCCAAGGCAATTTGATCTCGTTTAGGAAGGCTGACAACTTTACCTTTAAAGTTATCTTTATCCACTTCTAACCACTCATGTTTTGCTACATCAGTGGAAGCTTCCATAGCTTCCTGAATTATTCCAATCTGTCTGCTTCCTTCTTTGATCACGATTTCATCTCCCGGTTTCACCAGGAAAGAAGGAATATTAACTTTTCTTTCATTTACCTGGATATGTCCATGCCTGATTATCTGGCGAGCAGATTTTCTTGAGGGCGCATATCCCATCCTGAAAACAACATTATCAAGTCGTGATTCCAGGAATTGCAGAAGATTTTCACCGGTAATTCCTGTTTTCTTGGCTGCCATCTTAAAATATTTTCTGAACTGTCTTTCCAGAATTCCATATATTCTACGTACTTTCTGTTTCTCTCTCAAATGAATTCCGTAATCACTCAATCTTTTCCTGAATCTCTTGGCAGTACCATGTTCTCCAGGTATAAATGGCCTTCTATCAAACGCACACTTATCCGAATTACATCTTACGCCTTTAAGGAAAAGTTTTGTGCCTTCTCTACGGCATAATTTACATGATGGTCCTGTGTATCTTGCCATACCCTTATATCCTTCTTACTTTTCTCGGTCTGCAACCATTATGAGGTATCGGAGTTGCATCCGTGATCATAGTGATTTTTAAGCCGTTTGCATCCAGTGATCTGATGGCTGCTTCCC
>JAUVIJ010000185.1 GCA_030592835.1 Candidatus Cloacimonadota bacterium
GATGCCGGGTCTCCTCTGAAGTCCATACTCATTTTATCGATTTCGTCCATCATAATCAAAGGATTTCGCGATTCGGCTTTTTTCATGCTTTGAATGATAACTCCTGGCAGAGCACCAACATAGGTACGTCTATGTCCTCTAATCTCAGCCTCGTCTCTGACTCCCCCGAGGGAAAGTCTGACAAATTTTCTGTCCATTGCCCGAGCAATTGATTTACCCAGGGAAGTTTTTCCCACTCCAGGAGGTCCAACAAAGCAGAGGATCTGGCCTTTTACCTTTTTTGCCAGTTTTACGACTGCCAGATATTCCAGGATCCTTTCCTTAACCTTTTTTAATCCATAATGATCTTCATCCAGGATCTTTTCCGCATCCTGCAGTTCAAAATTTTTTGCTTGGGGAGTTTTCCAGGGAAGATCAATTATCCAGTTCAAATATGTATGAACAACAGAATATTCGGGAGAGTAAGTATTCATTCTCGCAAGTTTTGTCAGTTCCTCTTCCGCTTTTTTTCTTGCTTCTTCGCTCAGGTTCTTTGCAAAGATCTTTTTCTTCAATTCCTGCAGATCGGTTTTCTCTTCTTTGGTTAGACCCAGTTCCTGATTGATCGCTTTTATTTGTTCGGTGAGATAATATTCTTTCTGAAGTTTATTTAACTTATTTCTTACAGATCCATCGATCTTATCCTCCAGGCGCAATATCTGGATCTCCTCGTTGGTGATCTTCAGTAGCTGTCCCAGAGATTCATAAAGGTTGTTCAATTCGAATAATTTCTGCTTCTTTTTTATATCAAGCTGTAGATTAGCAAGTGCAAAATAGAAGAATTCAGAAGCTTTAGTGGAATCATGGATAGGAATCATCGCTTCTTCCGGAATGTTTTTATTCAATTTGATATATTTTGAAAAAGCCTTTTTATATGAGCGCAGAAGAGCTTCCAATTCAATCTCATCATTAACAGATTTTTTATTACTTTTGGTAACAATACCTTCCATGTATTTTTTGGTTCTGATGAATCTGGATACATATACGCGGTAATTCCCTTCAACCAGCAATCTCAGATTTCCATCGGGAAGTTTCAGAACTTGCAGAACCGTACAGAGGGTACCGAAACGATAAAGATTCCTTGCTTTAGGGTCTTCGTCAAATTCGGCATTGGTCTTCTGGGTGATGCAGATCAGTTTTTTGTTCTTTTTCAGTGCTGATTCCGCAGCATGAATTGAAGCTACACGTCCCACCAGTAAGGGAGTGATCGTGTAAGGAACAACAATAGTATTTCGGAGTGGTACTATCGGGTATGTAATCTCTTTCTCAATTCGCTTATTCATTTGATTCCTCATAGCCTTTAATAATTAATGTATAGATAAAATACCGTGTGTCAAATGCTATTTCTATCTTCTGGAGAATTCAAAGGCATCAAATTCATAACCTAATGACAGATAGAAATATGTCTTAAATTCCTTATCTAGGGCTAATCCTACTCTGGCAGGACCGATAATACTATTGTATCCCAGTCTTATACCCAGACCCTGATAAATATTCTTCTCTGGTAACCAGACATCAGCATTACCGAGATAGAGAATATTATATTGCAGATCCCCGAACAACCTTTCCCAGAGTTTTAATCTAAAGGCAAGGGTATGGATCTTATATATGGGAGCACTGCGTTCTCTGGCGTTCAGACCAAAAAAGCTATCGAACCCCCCAATATAAAAAGGATCGAATTCAACTTCATATTTATTGAAATAAGAGCCATATTCCAGTTGATATTTCAGGGAAAAGCTGTTGGATACCGGCAGAAGAAATTTAAGGTGGGAATAGAATTTTTTATATCCAGCATCACTGTGAAAATCTTCTCTGGCAGCGGCGATCTTAGCCAGAAACTGTATTCCTCTCATCGGGAACATATAATCATCGATGCTCTCGTGATATAATTTAACCCCTATTCCGGAGGATTGGAAGTAAGTATCTTCAAATTCTGCTATATCACGATAGGTTTTTGTATCGTAACGATACCCGTAAAATTCAGCATTCAGGATCTGATTCCAGAAAAAACCGATACCGGCTGCAACACCGGTCTCTCTGGATTTAACGCTCCTGATCTTTTCGTGTTCTTCATTATAAGAGTATAAACTAAATTCCTTAAAATAGGGAAAAACCCGGAAATACACGCCCCAGAGCTTACCAAAGTTCTTAACGTAATCGAGATTAACTTCCGATCTACTTCCCAGAAGAACATTCATAAGTAATCTGGAATTTTTCTGCAGATAATTGTTAAGGTCAATTGTAAAAGAGGTGATGAATTCGTTTTCATTATTATATGAAAAACCGACAGCCAGTTTAAGCCGTTCCTTTTCTTTTACGTTCAAATTCAATATATACCTGTCTTCATTTTTCGTGATGATCGGATAGATATACTGAAAAAGATCTGAGTTATAAGCTCTGCAGATCCCCTTGGTTATATCTTTTTTACCGTATTTAATATCCTTTTTCAGATTTAAATATTCCTTGATTTTAGAAGAACTTAAATACTTGTTACCGATTATTTTTATACTGGAAAAACTGAGTTCCTGTGGAGTCCTTTTTTCTACATCGATCTCCCTGACAACAGGATTCCCGGAATCTTTAAGTTCCAGAAGAGCTTTTGCTTTGATCTCACCTAACTCGATAATCTCTATTTTCTTGTCGAAATCCAGAAGCTTGAAATCATCCAGTTCGGGATCGATTAACAGATCACAATACTGTTCAGATTCGACAACATTTCTGTTTATTGAGAAATTAACAGTTTGATCCAGAACATTCACTAAATTACTTAATTCTTCAGGGGAACGCAATCCGGAATTAGTTTTCACCCCGATCACATAATCGGCACCCATACTTTTTACAATTTCTACTGGAAAGTTAGCATTGATCCCGCCATCTATATAGATATTATCATTTAATTTAAGCGGTTGAAAAACTGTTGGCAGAGATATGGACGCCCTGATGGCCTCACTTATATTGCCTTCAGAGAAGATGTGCAATTCTCCATTGACCAGGTTTGTTGCCGTACAACGGAATGGTACTGTTAAATCATTAAAATCAGTGATGGTTGAAGCATCATAGGTAAGATCAAAAAGGATATTTATCAGACTGTGTCCATAGAAAATGGATTGGGGAAATTTCGGTTTAAGATTATCATCAAAAGCCAGATAATATTCTGCCAGTGGTTTCCATCTTTTCTGAGCGATATACATATCTTCCCGGGACAGTTTATCAGCGAATAAATCCTGCCAGTCCATCTCCAGAAAAATGGATTCTATCTCCTTTCCACTGTAACCGATAGCATAAAGTCCTCCGATTATAGCGCCAATACTGGTTCCCGCAATATAATCAACATGGATATTGTATTCATCCAGGACTTTCAGGACACCTATCTGGGCCAAACCCCGGGCTCCTCCACCACTGAGAGCAAGTCCGATCTTATCCTGAGAATGCAGAGTAAACAGGAATATTAAGATTAAGACTAATAAAATTGCTTTTTTCATAAAAAGGGATGAAAAGAAGAAGCATAACTCCTTCTTTTCATCATATCATAAATTATTCTTCAACTCCGGCATCATTCTCTTCTTTCACTTTAACCTTATAAATAAGATCACCCAATTCCGAAGCTGATTCTGTGGTTTCTACATGTACTATTTCATGGGATTTATCACTGTAAAGTTTTTCGATCCTGGGAGAATAAGCCACGATCAAACCTGCAAAAACAATACTGACCATACTCATGAGTTTAATCAGAATATTGATAGACGGTCCTGATGTATCTTTAAAAGGGTCACCAACCGTGTCTCCAACGACAGCGGCTTTATGGTAATCGGAACCTTTACCGCCATGAGCGCCGGTCTCGATATATTTTTTTGCATTATCCCAGGCTCCTCCAGCGTTATTCATCATAACAGCCATCACAAAACCAGTTGTCAGAGCTCCGGCAAGTACTCCCATTACCCCGGCAACACCCATTATTAAACCTGTAACCACAGGTGTCA
>JAUVIJ010000143.1 GCA_030592835.1 Candidatus Cloacimonadota bacterium
GCCGGTTCATCATATAAATAGTAATATTGCCAAGCTGGGTTCTTATTTAACTGCCGGAGGAAAGTTGCTGATTTCAGGTTGGAAGACAGCAGGTCAGATCGAGGATGGATTCCTCCGTGATTTTCTCGAATGTGAATTGACACAGCAGATAATGGATTTTGAATTTACCGGTGCGGAATCAGATTACTACCCGGATCTTAATATCGATCCCGACAAACTGAACATCGCCTTTAATGGAACCTTGCCTTTTGTTATTATTTTTCCGGATAATGAAGAAGGTATCTATGATTTTATCGGTTCTGAGGGAAATCCCTATCAAGGTGAACCCTGTGCCTTAAAAAATGATCAATTCGGGACTTGTATGCTGTTAGGATTCCCATTGTATTATATGTATAATGCAGATGCGGAAGATTTCATGAATCAAATCTTGGAAGAATTCGGATTTTCTGATCATACCCCTGCTTTATATAGCAAACTCGAATTTAAATCCAGTATTTATCCGACAATTTGTAATCCTGTGTCTCATATTTCCTTCGACCTTCCCGTAGAATCGAGAGTAAAACTTGACATTTATAATCTAAAAGGTGAAAAAATAAAAACTGTTATCAACGAAGTTTTAAATCCGGGTAAGCACATAGTGACATGGAACGGTACCGATAACTTTAACCAAGCTGTCTCCAGCGGGATCTATTTTTACAGGATCAAAGCGGGAAAAGATAGCGATATAAAAAAGGTAATTATATTAAAATAATATGTTAGAAGACATTAATATCCGTAAAGGCACTTTTCAGGAAGCGATCAAGATTAGCAATCAGATTCCTGAATTCACAGATACTCTCTCCGAACAGGATTTTTTAAAACGGACAGGAGATAGAACTTACCTCATCCTGGTTGCCTGCGATCAGGAAATCCCCATCGGTTTCAAGATCGGTTACGACAGAAGGGGAGACGGATCTTTTTATAGTTGGCTGGGAGGAGTTGTTCCTCAATATCGCCGGCAGGGAATAGCCAGAAAATTGGCTTCTATGCTGGAAAACTGGGTTAAACTTAAAGGCTATGATAGAGTGATTGTTAAAACAAGAAATTGCTTCCGGGAAATGATCCAATTCCTGATTTCAACAGAATATAAACTGGTGAAAGTAATTCCCCAGGAGGATCTCCGAGATAATCGACTTATCTTTGAGAAAATATTAAGCTAAACGCTTGAAAAATCCATTAAATTTTCCCTTGACATTAAGACAACTGATTACAATTTTGTAATCATTACATAATTGAATGGATTATAAAAATGAAAGAATTGGCAAAGGATATTCTGATTGAAAAAGGGGTCTCGCCTTCTTATCATCGCCTGAAGGTGCTTGAGTATCTTCTGGAAAACAGGAATCATCCCAGCGCTGATGATATTTATCGTAAATTGATCGAGGAAATTCCCACTCTTTCAAAAACAACGATTTATAATACACTGAAAACATTCGTTGAATCAGGTCTGGTTGAATCCTTTAACATTCTTCAGAACGAAGTCAGATATGAATACAATCTGAATCCCCATGCTCATTTTTTATGCAAGAAATGCGGTAAGATCTATGATTTACCGGATTACGATAATTGTCTGAAAAATCAAATTATCGCTGGTCATGAAATTCACGATCATCAGATAAATTTAAGCGGTATCTGCAAAAATTGCAGAGAGAAAGAATAACGATCATGCCAGAATTACCGGAAGTGCAATCAATAATTTCAGGATTGAATAGAACTATCCTTGGTAAGCATCTGAACAGGATAGATGAGCATAGAAAGGGCACCGTTTTCAATGAAGAAAACTATACTGAATTCGGTGAAATTGTTGACATTTCCAGAAGAGGTAAGTACATAATAATTTTAACTTCAGATCGAATCAAAATAATCATTCACCTAAGAATGACCGGAAAGCTTATTTACAGAAGCAGAGAGATAAAAACCAATAAACACACCAGAGCTACTCTGGTATTTCAGGACGGTTCTGCTCTTTTGTTTGATGATGTCAGGACTTTCGGCAGGATAGAGATCTACAGGGCGGAAGATATTGTAGCTGCTATAGAGACTCTTGGTCCGGAACCTCTGCGCGAGGATTTTGGAAAAAAATATCTTTCCATGATTTTAAAATCGAGAACAGCTCCAATAAAAAACTTATTGTTGAATCAACGAATTATAGCTGGTCTTGGCAATATCTATGCTTCTGAGATCCTGCATCGGGCAGGGATCCTGCCGACAAGACCTGGGAACAATTTGTCAGGAAATGAGATCGGATCCATAGTAAATAATACCAAGAAAGTGCTTCTGGAGGCAATCGAAGCCGGAGGAACTACTATTTCTGATTACCGTCAGGTGGAAAATAAAGCTGGCAGTTATCAAAAAATGTTAAAGGTATATGGAAAGGATTTCTGCAGTTGTGGAAGTCGACTCAATCGGATAAAACTCGCCGGGCGATCAACTTTTTATTGTGTGAAATGTCAAAGTTAATAAGGAGTTCTGCATAATTAGGGTAAACTTGAAAATGAAGAGATATTTGGAGAAAAACTTTCATTCAACTCATCCTCAGTCTACGCTAAAGCTACGCCCTAATAAACCTAACCCCTTCTCTTGCTGAGAGAAGGGGAATTGAAGTCATCCCTCCGGCAGCTGCCGAAGAGGTACAGAGGGTGAGTTAGGCAATCTAATTACGAAGAATCCTTAAAGTTAATATACAATGGAGGAAAGGAATGTTACCGATTAAAATAAAGGAAGGAATATACTGGGTAGGTGGAATTGACTGGGATCTCAGGAATTTTCACGGATATCTTACCCAAAGGGGATCAACCTATAATTCTTATCTGATCATTGATGAAAAAATAACCCTGGTGGATAATGTTAAATATTATCTGGCAGAAGAGCAAATAGCAAGAATTGCAAAGATCATCGATCCCGGTAAGATCGATTATATAATCCAGAACCATATAGAGATGGATCATACTGGGTCACTACCTTATATATTTAAAAAAGCCCCACAGGTTAAGATTTTTGCTTCACCTAAAGGAGTCGAAGGTCTTTCCAAGCATTATCAGCAGAATTGGGATTGTCAACCGGTTAAAACTGGCGAAGTTATCAAGCTTGGTAAACGAAGCCTGCATTTTATCCAGACACCAATGGTACACTGGCCGGATAACATGGTCACCTATTGCCCCGAAGAAAAAATACTTTTTTCCAATGATGCTTTCGGACAACATATAGCATCATCGGAGAGGTTTGATGACGAATATCCCTTCAATATCCTTATGCACGAAGCTGAGAAATATTATGCTAATATTGTCCTGCCTTACGGCAAACAGGTTCAAAATGCCCTGAAAGTTCTCCAGGATGTCGATATTGATACTATTTGTCCCAGTCATGGACTGATCTGGCGATCAAAAATCCCTCAGATCTTGAAGGAGTATGGTAAATGGTCTCAAAATCAGGTGGATGATAAAGCGTTGATCATATATGATACAATGTGGGGTTCCACCCGGAAAATAGCTTATGCGATTCAGGATGCTTTCGAAATAAAAGGAATCCATACCAAGATGTTCAATCTGCAACAAACCCATATTTCTGATATAATGACCGAGATCCTGACAGCCAAATATATCTGTGTTGGTTCTCCGACCTTGAATAACAATATTTTACCTATCGTAGCAGCTTTCCTGGTCTATTTTAAAGGTCTTGCGCCAAAGAACAGGATTGGCTTGGCTTTTGGGTCATATGGCTGGGGAGGTCAGAGTGTAGGGATAATAGAAAGCGATCTGAAACAGTGTGGTTTCGAACTTATGACCAGTATCAGAATGCAATATATACCTGGTAAGGAAGAATTACAAAAAGAAACAGATAAACTTATCGAACAAATTTAAAGGAGCTAAAAATGATATCAAAAAAATTACAGGATGCGATCAACATCCAGATCAATAAAGAACTTTATTCCGAATATTTGTATCTGTCTATGGCTGCATATCTTGAATCTATCGGATTGTCGGGATGTTCTCATTTCTTTAAAATACAGGTTCAGGAAGAAAGATACCATGCAATGAAATTTTTTAACTACATGAATGAAAGAGGAGGAAGAGTTATTCTTGACATAATAGAACAACCTCAAGTTGACTTTAATTCTCCGGTTGAGATTTTTGAATTATCCCTGAAACACGAGGAATATGTCACTAAATTAATCAACGAACTAATGGATGTTGCAATTTCTGAAAATGATCATGCCACAAAGAGTTTTCTCAACTGGTATGTGGATGAACAGGTTGAAGAAGAAAGCTCGATGGACAATATTCTGAATCAACTGAAACTTATTGATGGAAAAGGTCAGGGGATGCTGATGCTCGACAGAGAGCTGGGTCAACGAATCTTTACTCCACCAACGGATAGTGAGTAATAATGAGTTCTGCAAAACAGGGTGTTTTAGTGAGAAACAAATAAAACGATGTCTTTGCGTCCGGCAGTTGCCGGATGCTTATACAAACGAAGCAATCTCTTTGTTTTTAGTTAGAAATTGAGATTGCCGCGAAATAATATCTTCATAAGACGCCTTGTAACGACAATTGTGAGATTTGCAGAACCCGATGAGTAATAAAAAAAGGAGGATAAAATGATAAAATTACGAGATGTTTACTATTGTGAGATCTGTGGAAATGTTGTTGAGATACTGAATGAGGGCTCTCCTGCACTTGTTTGCTGTGGTCAGGACATGGTTTTTCTGGAAGTTCAAACTCAGGATTCATCAACCGAGAAACACGTACCTTATATCGAAGAAACAGCTACCGGCGTGCTGGTAAAAATAGGACAGAATCAGGATCATCCTATGCTGGAAAAACATTATATTAAATTCATCGAAGTTCTTACAAAAGACAAAGTTTTTCGAGCTGAGTTGCAGCCTGAAATGAAACCGGAAGCAGAATTCCCTGTAAAAAAAGATGAAATTTTAATGGCCAGGGAATGGTGTAATCTACATGGATTATGGAAAAGTTAAAGGAAAAGGAATTATTCATAAAATCAGGAGGTAAAATTAAATGGAATTTAAGAATTGCAGAACAGCAGAAAATCTGATGAAAGCTTTTGCAGGTGAATCACGGGCGAGAACTCGCTATACATATTATGCATCAGTAGCAAAAAAAGAAGGATTCCTGCAAATTTCTGAGATGTTTCTGGAAACAGCAGAGAACGAGAAAGAACATGCGAAAC
>JAUVIJ010000048.1 GCA_030592835.1 Candidatus Cloacimonadota bacterium
GATAATATAACATGGGTGGAATATGAGAATAACACATCTACTACAATAGCGGAAAATAATTGGGAAGGTTCAGGATTCTTAATCGTTGACGGTGACTTAACTATTACAGGCGGTCACTTTTATGGAATTATCTGGGTGACGGGAAATTGTAGTATGACTGTAGGAAATCCTTTTCTTCAAGGTGCTCTCTTTATTGAGGGAGATAATCCTGATGATGTAATGAAAATAGGTGGAACTGCTGTTATTTCTTACGATTCTACTGCAGTAAATCAAAGTATTGAACTTCTTGTTCCCGGTGCAGATGTTTTTGATGTAATGTCTTGGTATGAGTAATTTTTGAAGTGAGTTCTTAAAACAATTTTATTAAATATTCAGTTCTTTGATTTTTCTGGATAAGTTGCTAACCTGTAAACCCAATTGTTCAGCAGTTTTAGATAAATTGCCTTTGTTTAGTTGTAACTGTTTTCTCAAATATCGGATCTCAAATTCTTTCTTCTTGTCTTTGAATGGTATTGTTTCATTCCAGAAATCGATTTCCGGAGAAGGTTGATTTGGATCAATCACATCTTCGATAGATATATTGTCATGTTGAACTAATATATAAATACGCTCGATCAGATTTTTCAATTCTCTTACATTTCCCTTATATTGCCATGATTGCAACTCTTTGATTACTTCAGGAGCAAAGATCTTTCTTTTAAGGTTCAATTCGGTTGTATAGAGGGCAGAAAAATGTTCTATAAGCTCCGGGATGTCTTCCGGATGATCACGCAGGGAAGGAGCAATAACCGGGATCACGTTCAATCTGTAATACAGGTCTTCCCGGAATCTCCCTTCTTTTACAAGATTTTCCAGGTTTTTGTGAGTGGCTGCAATTATCCTGGTATCAATTTTCAGAGTTTTATTACTGCCAACACGTTCAAATTCACCTTCCTGGATCACTCGCAGGATTTTAGACTGAGCATTCAGATGCATATCACCGATCTCATCCAGAAATAAGGTTCCTCCATCAGCTTGCTCGATCTTACCGTCTTTCCTGCCAACCGCTCCGGTGAATGCTCCCTTTACATAACCGAACAATTCACTTTCAACAAGTTCCGTAGGAATAGCTGCGGAGTTAAATTTAATAAAAGCCCTTTCACGACGTTTGCTCAGATTATGTATAGCAAAAGCCACTAATTCTTTTCCGGTACCGCTTTCTCCTCTGATTAGAACCTTGGAATCGGAAGGAGCAACTTTGTTGATCAGGGTCATTAGATCCTTGATTTTTTTACTTGAACCGACTATCTGATATTGAGCAGCGATATCGTTTTTTAACCTGATATAATCTTGGGACAGATTTCTGAAATCCAGGGCTTTCTTAACAATGAGCTTGACCTTGGTCAGGCTGAGTGGTTTTTCCAGGAAGTCAGATGCGCCTAACTTTATAGCTTGTACGGCTTCTTTGATACCACTGTGTCCCGATATCATTATCACAATTATTTTATCATTGATAACCATGATCTTTTCCAGGATATCGAGTCCGTTAGCTCCATCGAGTCTTACATCCAATAGAACTACTTCAGGAGAGAATTTATCAATTTTTGTAAAAACATTTTTTGTGTCCAGGACATATTCACATTCGTAACCTTCATCTTCGAAGATGTTTTTCAGGGTCAGGCAGATATTCATCTCATCATCTATTATTAAAATTCTCATTTTACACTCTTTATCAATAGTTTTACTGTGGAACCTCTATTCATTTCGCTTTTTATGCTGATGTCGGCGTTATTAAGATCGATTAACTTTTTAACAAGAGCTAAGCCCAGACCGGTTCCTTTTGCTTTATTGGTAAAATACGGTTCAAATATTTTATCGATATCCTTGGTTGGAATTCCCTTACCTTTATCAATAATTTCTATCCGGACATATTGATCGATATTCTTAATCGTTATCAGGATCTTTTCGTCACTGTCTGAAGCATCAATTGCATTCTGCAATATATTCGTTATTATCTGGTAAAAGTGGGTTTCATCAAAGTTAATCCGGCAATTATCTTCACTTTCAACTTTAATCTGAAATCTATGCATATAGGACTTTGCGATATCATGGATTATCTGACAGGGATCGAAAGTTCTCAGGTCGGCATCGATATTTTTAGCAAAGCTGGAAAATGATCTGGCCAAGGTTTGCAGGTTCTTTATTTCCTGATTGATTATCTGCAGAGACTCTGGAAAGATCTCTTTGAATTTTTCCATGTTCTCCAGGTATTTTTCCTCTAATCTTTGCAAAGATAACTGGATCGGAGTTAAAGGATTTTTTATTTCATGGGCTAGGATGCGAGATAATTCTTTCCACAATGCCTGTTTTTCCGCTTCGATCAGTTTTTGTTGGGTTTGATTCAATTCCTGTGACATAAGATTAAAAGATTGTTTCAATTGTTTTATTTCTTTGATACCCTTCTCCGGTATTTTCACCGAAAAGTCACCCTGTCGGATCTTAGCAGTAGCAACATGCAGGTCTTTTAAAGGACGGGTTATTTTATAGAAAATAATAATAAATACTATAATTGACAGGATCATCATTAAGAACAGAAATACAGATGAATAGATCTGGGTTTCATGTTGCATCATATCCGTTGCAGCGATCGCTTCATTGAACTTATTCAACAATTCTCTGGCTTGTAATGAATCAGAATCGAGTTTGAATGATAATCCGGACAGGGATTCTGTGAAATTTAGGTCTTTGAATGCTTTGTTTGTATCTAGTTGCTTATTTATAAAAAAATTGTTGAGTATCAGTAAACTGGGTAAATACAATAAGAGAAAAAGTAAGATTACACTGGAACGAATTCCAAGTTTAAGATTCATTTTCCGGTCTTGCGATCTTTTCTTTTAATTTTGGACTTTTAAATTTCCAGAGCATCATCAGATCGAACTCTTTATCCATTGTATCCAGTACTATTTTATCCATATAAGCAGTAATAATCAGTTGAAACTCTTCTTCAGGAGGATAATTGTAAAGGTATTCAATCTCAGATATTTTCTCGATCAGTTGAGAATAATCTTCAATAACGAAAGTATCACTCTGATCTTCGAGATCAACCGTATAAATCTTTTTCATAGGGTTGTAGACTACTGAATGCTGAAACGAATTTTCATGTATAACCTCTCCCAGGATTTCAACTGAAATATTAAAATGTACTGTGATCAGGGAGCCTGAGGAGAATATTTCTTCAAAATCATTTTCGAATGCATTTAATAATCTGGTTCGGAAAACAATCCGATTTTGCAGGAAATTCACACTCAGCTCATCAAATTTTGCTATATTACCCTCATAGGAAGATAAAAGCAACATACTAAGTGAAACAACACCGGATATAACCTTACTGGTAAGCGCTTGAAACATATTTTTCTCACAAAAAAGTCTCTGACTATTTGCAGTCAGAGACTTCCCTGAAAAGATAATTGTCAATAATTAAAATCCGAACCAGGGACCCACAGTGATCGATATTCCATCCATATTGTAATCAGGTTCATTCACCAGTTTTATGGATTCTCCATTACGTTTTGCTTTCCAGCCTTTGGAGGAATAACTTACCATATAACTGGCTTCGGCACGAAAAGCTAACCAGTCTAGGATCCTGTACATGAACATAACCTTCGGTTGGAAAAGAAGGAAATCCTGACTGATTTTCAAGGTACTCTTGTAATCATAAAATTCATCCATCTGACCGCTGGGATCGTTTTCAAAATCGAAGTTTCCAAAATCACCATTATCGTCATACTGGGAAACTTTGAATTCTGTTCCTCCCCAGCCGATCATGAAACCCAGGGAAGTGAGTAAATTTCTGGATACAGCATATCTTTTATCAAGGGTAACACCACCGTAACCAAGAGAATACTTCACTTTTCGGGATACTTTGGTAGTAACCAGCGTACTATCTTTATAATGTTCCCAATCGTGTTTTGTGGTCTCAGAATTGTCGAAACCTGCTCCCATACCACCGAGGAACCAGCCTTTACCAACATTGCCTTTTCCACCACCGCCATGGATCAGAAATCCATCTTCCGAAAAGGTTTCTTCCTTGAATCCAAGATCAAAAAGAAAATCGTTGATATCTACAACATCAGGCGTATACCAGATAGGGAACCAACTACCGCCACCGTCACCTACAGATAATCTTTTTTTCTTTTTATCGGAAATTATTTGCCCAGTATCATCTTTTGGTTCCAATGTATCGAGAGTGACAAAGGTTTCGTAAATATTCTCATCCCTGAAAAACTTGATCTTAACCTCATCACCGATGTTTTTACTATTAATAAGTCGGATCAGGTGATCTTCGAATTTGACTTTTGTTCCATCAAATTCCATAATGATGTCGCCTTTTATGATTCCGGCTTTCTGGGATGGTCCACCCTGGGTAACACTGGTTATATAAACACCGAAATTATAATCATAATGCATCTCATAGATATCCTGAAAATCTAAATCACTCAGGTAAACACCCATTTTAAGTCTGTTTGACTGATAATTACTTCCGGTTAATATCTTTAAGTTTTCAATCTTTTTGATGTTTTCGATCTCTTCCAGATGAATGTCCAATTCATCAAGAGCCGATTCTAATTCCTCCATGGATTCATCGATCGTAATCTCGATCGTTGGTTCAGGATCCTCTGCTCCCAGATATTGAAGAGTAATAAGAGTAAGTCCTAACAAAATTATTAATGTTCTTTTCATTGTTCCCCCTAATTATTTTGCTTATTCAAATATGCAATCCATATGCCAAAGATAGAATGAGATCTATAATTTATTGATAATAAAATAGTTATGATAAAAATCTTTTAATTTCTTACAAATTAATGTATAAATAGGTTATGAAAATGATAATATCAGCCTGGTAAGTTTATCAAAAATATAAAAATAGCTCCTGATTCAATTCAGGAGCTATTGAAAAACCAAAAATATATCAGTTTACTTTTGAGATTGCTTTAACCGGGCATCCCTTAAAATTGTTATTGTTCCCATCAACGCATATACCGCAGGCGATGCATTTTTCTGCATCAATAACAGCAACACCTTTTATCATTTCTATAGCATTCACCGGGCAGTATTTCACACATAATTGACATGCAATACATTTCCTTGCTTCTACTGTATAATAGGTCTTATTCAAAGACTCGGTTTCTTTCCAGAGTTGCTCTCCCGATTCACTTCTCAATTTGACCATATTATTATCTTTATATATTGAATATACAAAGATTTCTTTAATCTCCATCACACCGTCACAGATAAAGGTTGCCCTATTTTCCAGTACGATCTCCTGCTCTAACAAGAAACTTTCAGGGGCTAATATGAGTTTAAAGAAATCTTCACCTGTATTAAGATACCACTCATCGCCTATTTGCTTTAAAGTTCCCTCATATTTGCTGATATCCATTTTCACAACATTTTCAGAAAAAACATTAAGCATAAACAATATGCACAAAGCTATGAAGACCAGTTTATAATGATTTATTTTCATTATTCGATATCCTCCTGAATTATTGATTTAATTAATAACGCTTCATACTCCATTGGTAACAAATCCATTAATTTGGTGGTTTCGATCCTCATTCAGTAATATACTGACAAAAATATGTAGATACCTGTTGAATCTTAAGAAAGAACCTCATATTTGCACTAATCTGGAAAGTCTGACCTGGACCGAAAGTCTGCCAATCATTACTATCCGGAAGTTTAACGATCATACTTCCGGAAATCACCTTCATTATTTCTTTGGTGGATGTTCCAAATTCGTAATTACCAACAGCCATAACACCAATGGAAGCAGTGCTTTCAGCATCTTTGAGAGAGATTGATTTAACATTACCATTAAAATATTCATTAATCTTAAACATTTATGCTCCTTTCATCAACTGAATACTGCTTATTATCCGCCACTGATGAGATGAATAACTTTTACATCAGCTTCTTCAGGGATGATGAAATTTCCGAATTCACTTTTTTTAACGAGTTCTCCATTAACTTTAACCACCAGCATTTTAAAGGAATACTTCATTTTTTTCAGTATAGTGTCTATGGTCATATTCTTTTCCCATTCCAAAGGATTATCATTTACTTTAATCAATATTTTCATTGCAAGAACCCGCTGATATATCTTGAAATAATATTTCTAAAGCTAAATTTGCCTGCATATTAGCGACAATTCCTACTCTGGGAGCCATAGGGGAGATCGAACCTGAAGTTTCACTTATTTGATCTCCGCAAATATAGAGATTATCGATTTTCTGAATACCTATAATATCATTTCTACCATATCCTGCTAATCCAGAAGCACAGATGACAGGTTTGTCTGGGAATAATGATATCCATTTTTCAATCAGCATTTTCTTCATCACAGCTTTGTCAAAAGCTTCGATAAGAAGGTCTGCTTCTCCAAAGATTTGAGATATGTTATCTTCATCAATCTTTATATTATGCATGATATATTCTGAAAAAGGTTGAATTTTTCCCAGGTTGTGCTTAAGAGCATCGACTTTAAGTTGGCCTACCTGATCAATAAAATACTGTTGTCTGTTTAGATTAGATATTTCGATGATATCAAAGTCGGCAATGATTAATTTACCTATCCCGACCCGGGCAAGAGAGTAAGCTACATTCGAGCCTAAACCACCTGCTCCCGCTATGCTAACAACAGCTTTTCTTATTTTATCTATTAAAGCAGGATCATGGTGAGCAAAGAATGCAGATCTGGATTCTTTCATGAAAGTTTTGGATTACTTCCCTTGAAAATAGTTTTCCAGTATCTCGATAACTTCTGGGAAATCTATTCCTAAAGATTTTATTTTTTCAATAGTAGGAACTCCATTATTATCCCATCCTCTGCGAGTATAGACGGCATCACAAAGTTTTTGATAAGCATCTTCTCTAAATTCACGGGTTTTCTGATGACGTTCTTCAACTGATTTTCCAGTTGGATCCCAATTCCATTTATCTCTTAATTGATTGTCATATCTATCTTCTCTGGAAAGATATTCTTCAATTGTAACAGGACCGGCAGAACGGTAGGGAATCTGATCATATTCACGAGTTCCAAATCCCATACGGAAATTAAATATTCTCTGGAAGTTGTAAACTCTTTCAGATTGGAGAATTAACTCTTTCTTGTCAATATTCTTTCCAGTAACAGCATTAAAAATATCAACATAATTTTGAACATGCTTAGGAACTTTTGCCGGTTCATCAGTTTCAGCGTTATCAGGAGGCTCCACATCATTCCATGGCAACTTGCATAGACCCTGTAAACCAAACCATGTTCGGAACATTGGAAAGTAGTGGAGAGCTTCTGCTTTATCTGCGAAAGTAGGTATCTGATTATTAACCATGTCCATAAAAATCAACCAGGCTTCATCATGCTGTGGGCCTTTTAGTGCCAAACCATATCCACCCTGCATTGCTAAGGATTCCTTAGTAACATATTCGGAATATTCCATTCCCTTACATTCCATACCGATATCCTGCAAGAATTGAGGATCAGCACCAAATTCTTTCACAAATAGCTTTTTCAAACGATGAATACCAAGTCCGATTGTTTTTCCAAAATCTTCACCTTTGGCCATTTGATGAAGCATTTCCATTGCTTCTTCACCACAACCGAAGTTTAATTCATGACCACCGGTTCTTTCTTTATTGAGGATACCGTTTTCATAACATTCCATTACAAAAGCCATAGCGGTTCCAAAAGATATTGTGTCTATCCCGTATGTATCACAGTAAAAATTGGCTTCAACTATAAAATGAGGATCAAATATTCCCATATTTGCACCAAAAGCAGCAGCGGTTTCATATTCAGGTCCATCTATTGATACAATATCACCTTTATAAGGTCCTGTTCTTAAAGTATAACCATCCACACACTTAGCACATTGCATTGTGCAACCATACCAGCAACCGTCCGGAATTCCCTGAGTAAACATTTCACGCCAGACGGGTGAAGATATCTTCCCTGTTTTTTCATGTTTTCCAAATTTATAATTATGAGTTGGAAGAAGATCGTAATCATCCATGATTTCTACAAGATGTGCAGTACCTACATGACGCATATCACACTGAGAGTCGTCATTCTCAAATAGTTCTCTATGATACTCAGCACTTATTCTTTTAATAGCTTCGAGATCTGCAACATTATTGTTATTCACATTTAATTTAGAAAATTTACAAACCAGAGCTTTTATTTTTTTCTTTCTAAATAATGTGCCTAATCCACCACGACCGGCTTGTTTCAAACGAGCTACCTTTCTTCTTCTGTCATAGAAAGAGAAATTTAAACAGCCATAAAAAGAATGTTCGGAAGCAGTTCCGGCAGAAACTGTTGTAATGTTTTTCTTCTCTTGTTCATTGGAAGCGAAAATGTCGCACATCTGCTCTGCAATAAGGTGAGAGTCAATAGCTTCCTCTGGTGCTTCAAAAATTTGAATAATACCATTGTCACCATCAATATAAACAATAACTTCTTTATCGGCAATACCTTGAATTTCAATCGCATCCCAACCCGAGAATTTCAGATACGGGCCGAAATAACCACCAACATTACTGTCAACAGGTGCTTCAGTTATAGGTGAAATTCCACATACTATTGATTTACCAGTTCCCGGATATTGAGTAATTCCACCCATTGCTCCGGCTGCAATAACAATTTCATTTTCGGGAGAATCCCATTTTGTATTTTTATTAACTGCATCCCAGAGAAGTTTCAAGTCGAAACCTTTGCCGCCTGTGAAGACATCTTTCATTTCCTGCGTGACAGGTTTTGATTTAATTGTATTATTCCCTACATGGACATGAAGAGTTCGATTAGCATATCCCTTTTCTAAGGGTTTTAATTCATATTTAAACTCGGTTAATAATTTGTGAGCTTGTTTAATTTTTTCAGGATTATAAGGATTTTGATATTTATTCATTAGAAGTGCCTCCTATAAAAGATTTTATCCAATGATTCAGGTATTTCTTCTAAAGAAAGAGCTCCAGATGGACAGGATTTTACGCAGACTCCGCAAGAAATACATTTGAAAGGAATATCAATTTCAACAATTTGGAATATGGATTGGGTGGGACAAAAGCCAACGCAAGAGAGACATCCAACACAAGTTTTTTCGTTCAATCTTACAATTCCCTTTGAGTCGCGTTTTAATGCTTCCACAGGGCATACTTTAATACACTCACCACATTGGTTACAAACATTGCAAGAAAAACCATTATCAGCTTCTGAAATCTTGATTCTAGATTTAGTTCTATTTTCTTCTTTAAACCATGTTTGGGAGCATTTCCTTTCACAGGTGCCACAACCTATGCATTTTTCCTTATCCCAGACTAAGACTTTCATCTAACCTCCATAGTTTTATTGATTATTTATTAACTGATAAGAGTTTCCTAAAAAAATTGTAAAATATATGATGTCAAGGATTTTCGAGACAGGTTTTATCTTGTGATAAGTCTGATAAAAATATAAAAAAAAAGCTCCAAAATAAAATTTGGAGCTTTTTTTATTATCTTAGTATTATTTAGTTATAATCATTTTTCTTGAGTAATTCCCATGATCTGTGTCTAATTGATAGAGATAAATTCCTGAAGGAACAGTATTACCATTATTGTCTTTACCGTTCCATGGTTCAAATAATTTCTCGTCTTTTACAATATCCTCGTCTTTGAAGAGAGTTACAATTTCTTCTCCTTTAATATTGTATATTATAAGAGTACCAACACAATCATCGTGCATCATATAACTAATTGTAGTATTGGGATTGAAAGGATTAGGATAGTTCTGATGTAATCCATAAGTTTCAGGAACGGGTGGTGGATCAGGTTCATCTCCACCTTCCGGAACTGTCAGTGAGATTGGTCCGTAGAGGTCAGTATCACCATCATCAGATAAACTTTCTATCCCGTACCAATATGTTTCAAGGGCTTCTAATTCTGACTCGTCTACAAAGTAATAATCTGTCGGTTCAGATGTTGTACCATCTGGACTTAGGATAAGTTCAACATTGATTTGTTCAGATGCCATTACATCATTATTTAATCCTCTATAAACATTCCATCCAACGTTACCGCTTTCACTGGCTGTTGTCCAGTGTAATATGGAAGTACCCTCAGTAAAGACGACGTTAAAAGTAGAAAGTTCAACCGGTACTTTATCCTCGCCCCCGATCACAAAGGCTAAGTCTAA
>JAUVIJ010000069.1 GCA_030592835.1 Candidatus Cloacimonadota bacterium
AAGAGTGGACCTTCAATAGTTTTGGCTTATTTGTTTGCAGGTGTATTGGTGTTCCCAGCCTTGCTCAGTAAAGCTGAATTAGCTACGGCGATGCCGAAATCGGGTGGTGATTATTTTTTCGTTGATAGAAGTCTGGGATCGGGATTCGGCACTTTAGCAGGGATCTCAGCCTGGTTCTCTTTGTCTTTTAAAAGTGCCTTTGCCTTATTGGGAATTGGCGCATTTGGGATGTTATTATACCCTGCAATTTCAATCGTACAAATTAAAATCATTGCAGTTGGGTTTTGTCTTATTTTTGCTTTTATAAATATAACAGGAGTTCGACATGCGGGTAAAATACAGGTTTTTCTGGTTATGTTTTTACTTGCACTTTTAGGGTTGTTTGTTTTCAGAGGGCTACCAGAAGTAAAGATCCAGAATTTTACTCCTTTTTTCAAGGGTGATCTCAAAGTGCTTTTCATGACCGCAGGATTGATTTTTATATCATATGGAGGATTGACAAAGATTGCCAGTGTAGCAGAAGAAATAAAAGATCCAACCAGAAATATACCTCTTGGTATGATGCTGGCATTTTTTATTGTTACAGGGGTGTATGTATTGGTAGTTTTTACTACAGTCGGATTATTAGGACAGGATTTACTCAAACCTCCTCCGTTGCTGTATTCTCTCACACCAATAACAGATGCAGCAGCTCTAATTATGGGTACACCGGGTATTATATTGCTTTCAGTAGCAGCTATTCTGGCTTTTATATCTACTGCTAATGCCGGGATAATGGCTGCATCCCGAGCTCCGATGGCTATGAGCAAAGATGGATTAATGCCGGTCTATATGTCCCGCGTAAATAAGAAGTATAAAACTCCCCATTATGCAATAATGATGACGACTGCATTTATGATCTTTGTAATTCTTTTTCTGGATCTGGAAATGCTGGTTAAGACGGCTTCAACAATAAAGATTTTATTATTTGGATTTGTAAATGTATCTGTGATTATTATGAGAGAAAGCCGAATCCAGAATTACAGGCCGAAATTCAAATCACCTCTTTATCCCTGGATCCAAATTATCGGAATAGTGTTGTATATTTTTCTGATTATAGCGATGGGGAAGATCCCCTTGATGATATCCGGTGTTTTCATATTAGGTGGTTTATTATGGTACTGGTTTTATGGTCGGATAAGGACAAATAAGGAATCAGCTCTGTTCCACATTGTACGGAGAATAAAAGATTCAGCATTGAGAACTCCTTCCCTGGAAACTGAGTTGAAGGAGATTATAAGAGAAAGAGATGATATCCAACAGGATCGATTTGATCATCTTGTGGAAGAATGCCCGATTCTTGATATCGACCAGAAACTGACAAAGGATGAATTTTTTGATCTTATTGCCAAAAAAATGTGTCAGAGTTTAGATAAGAGCTACAGCTATCTGGCTCAGCGATTACAGGAACGTGAAGCCGAGAGTTCAACTGCTTTAACTGAAAATCTTGCTATACCACATCTAATCATTGAAGGAACTAATCAATTTAATATATTACTGGCAAGAAGTAAAAAAGGAATTTTCTTCTCTAATGAAGCACCTGATGTGAAAATGGTTTTTGTTATTGCAGGCACTAAGGACCAACGAACATTTCATCTGAAAGCTCTGGCAGCGATAGCCCAAATCGTCCAAAATCCAAATTTTGAGAATAAATGGTTATTGGCTCAGAACAAGGAAGAATTAAGAGATTTAATTCTTCTTGGAGAACGTCTTCGGAAATAAAATATGATCTACCGATATAAAAAAAGTCTAGTTGATAAAGAGCAATTCATAGAGCTGAAAAAAAATGAGATCTCAATTACAGAATTTAATAAAATCCAGAAAATACCCTTTCAATCAATCAAAAAAATCTTATTGAAATATAATAACAGCAATTATAAAAGAAAAGAATATATCTGTAAAATAATCACAGATCTCGGTTACAATTTCACTTTTTCCAGTAAGTTCTATTCCGGAATTGGAAATTTTTATGATCAGGGCAGCGAGTACAGGAATTTTATTCTGGCACTTCATAAAGGGATATCAGATGAGAAAAGGGATATTCTCTATATAGGAGGAATAAAACCTTTTTTCTATTGGTCCGGCATAGTAGTATCAGTAGGGTTATTAGTACTTTTTACCTATCTGCTTTTCAGTTTTTTTGGTATAATGGGAATAATATTACCCGTGATTTGTATGATCAAATTTATCGGGTATTTTTATCATAACAGACCTGTAAAATACAATCCTGTGAGAATCCCTTCACGTTTAATTCCTTATGAATGAAAGATTAAAAGTATTCATTGAGACTTACGGGTGTCAGATGAATGTTTCTGATACGGAACTTGTATTTTCGATCCTCACCAATAATAATATAGAAATATCTGATTCTATAGATGATGCTGATATTATCATATTCAACACATGTTCTGTTCGTCAACATGCAGAAGAAAGAGTAATAGGCAGGATTAATAATGAGATGTCCCGTAAATCCAGGAAACAGGATCTCAAAATCGGTGTTATCGGTTGCATGGCTCAAAGATTGGGTGAGAAACTGATCGAGAGGAATAAGGGAATAGATTTTGTTGTAGGAACGGATCAATATCGAAAACTACCCGAAATAATCACAAACCTTTTTGTAAATCCTCAATTCAAGAAAAATATTATTATTAACAATAAGGAAATGTATGATGGTCTGTATCCGATCCACAAAGGAAATTTCAATGCCTTTGCTACGATAATGAGAGGATGCAACAACTTTTGTTCCTACTGTATTGTACCCTATGTTCGTGGAAGAGAACGGAGCAGAGACTATCGTGATATTATAAAGGAAGTTGAGGAACTGGGGAAGAAGAACTTTAAAGAAATTACTCTGCTGGGTCAGAATGTCAATTCTTACAACTATAAGGGATTAAATTTCGCTGAGCTTCTAAAGAGAGTGAACCGGATTTCTTCTATTGAAAGGATCAGGTTTGTAACTTCTCATCCCAAGGATCTTTCGAAAGAGGTGATTGCTATCATGAAGGATTCGGCCAAGATATGTGAACATATCCATCTGCCGGTTCAATCAGGTGATAATAAGATCCTTAAAAAAATGAACCGAGGTTATACAGTAGAGCATTATTCAGCATTAGTAGACAGTTTGAGGAAGGCATTACCCGGAATATCCATAACAACAGATATTATAACCGGATTTCCCGGTGAATCTGAAAAGCAATTCCAGAATACTCTGGATCTGATGACAAAAATCGAATTTGATTATGCCTTTACCTTTAAATATTCACCGAGATCAGGAACAGAAGCTGCGAATTATAATAATCAAATTCCTGAAGAAGAAAGGCTTGCTAGGTTGCAGAAGTTGATTTCGCTGCAGGAAAAGATCACACTGAAAAAATACAAAGATCAGATCGGTAAAATCAAAGAGATTTATGTAGAAAAAGTCAGCAAGAAATCTAAATTGGAACTTTCCGGGAAATCAAGAGATTACAAAATCACTGTTTTTCCGGGGGATGAATCTCTAATAGGTAAATTTGTAAATGTGCTGATCACGGAAGCTACCGGCTGGACTTTAAAGGGCAAACTCTTTGACGAACAGGTTAAACCCAAACAACATAATAAACTTTGCAAATAGCATCAATAAGCCTTAGGATTATAAATTTTTTATGTGTGATGAAGGTTATGTAATGAATCCCTGCTAACCTGCACCGCCGAAGCTGGAAAAGGCGTGTCCCTTTTATCAAAAGGGATCATAAGATGCTGTAGAAAGAAGTTTCTTCCTGCTTTTCCATTAGACCCTTCTCTTTAACAAACCTCTACTGCATTATCTGGGTTAAATCAGATATTTGTAATAAATTAAATGAAGTTGAATAACTGAAAAGTGAAAAATTAAGTGATTTTTTATAAGTTTTCTATCTTTAGTATTATCTTATCAAAAATCCAGTCAAAAAGTATATTGAGATCACTATTAATATTAATTCCGTTATTTTTTATATCTTCTGTGAATTCGTCAGTATAGATGATATTGGAAGATGGTGATATCAAATAAAAACTAAATTCAAAATCCATTATTTCCATTTTATTTTGTGGGGATAGTTCCAGTTTGTAGGGTATACGGATAGTTACATTGAACTTATGAATCTTATCCCGGTAGAAATCGGAGAACTTAATGCTACCCTGTTCGCATCCGAAATAGTTCCCCAATTTGTTTATAAACCATTCTATGATCAGAGGAGCGTGTTTTTCGAATTCTTCGATTTCTTTTTCTTTTTGAGTGAGCAACTCTCTCAACTTGTTAAATTTAGATTGCTCTGTCATTTTATCTCCGGATATTATTTAAATTCGATGTAGATATGTGTTTTATCAATTTTTTTAAGAATATAAGAAGCGATTGTTAGAATTTCCAGAGCATCGAGATGCTGGATATCCCATAATATTCTTTTGCGAGGATTTATTGTATTCTTAACCTGCCCTACAAACCCGATTAAAAGGTTGATAAAAGCAATTTGTTCTGCTTTTTCATGGTCTGTAAGAAAACGATTGATAGCTACCAATGGGTTATTTTTCTCATCAAATTCCAGTGCTTTTCTAATTAATTTCTCACCTTCTGCGGCGATACCTGATAAATCACATAATCTATTCTCAATCAATTCAACAATTGCTTCGATGATCATATAGTTGTTATGAAATTTTTTGATCGCTTTGCAGTAGTTGATTATATCAGGATGCACTCCACGTTTGATTAGATCAGAATATAATGTAGTAAATTGAAATTTCGGTTTATTAATATAGCTTTCTTCTTTTTGAAAAGAGGTCAATTTGCCATTAGTATCGAGGGCAAGACCGGCTGATTTTAATTTAGGATTAAGATTTGCAATACGCCATTTAAAGACAATGTCTGTATCTTTATACAGTGAAGGTTTCATTATTTTATGAATAAATGCAATAATATTATTGCTACATTCCAGTCTATTTTGTACGCTTGAGAAGGCATTATAAAGACGTATCCATTTGGGTGCCATGGGCATGACATCCGGAATTTCGGAAGCATTCAGAAAATATTTTATTTCTTTTTCAGAGAGACCACGGAAGTTATCACCAAATATTTTAGCAATTGCAACCAGGACTTCAACTTCCAAAACAGGACTTTCTTTCATAAAATAAGATTACACCCCCTCCTTTAAAAAAGCTTGATAAACTGATAATTAAGTAAATGTCAAGTAGAAGTTTTATCTAGACATCCACTGAAAAATTTCAAAAACATTCAAGTTCCTTTTAGATTTTAATGGTTCGATATATTAAAAACACAAACAACAAAATCCAAAAAGCAAATAAATCCCAAATAAATAAAATATCGAAATAACAAACGAGCAATGCTTATGATTGTTTTGAATTTGTAATTCTAACTTATTGCTATTTATGATTTTTCGGGAAAAATTGATCAAGACACTAATTTTTCGGGATTGATAAAGGAATTACCGCTCTTTCTAGTGAAATGTCTAATTTTGCTGATCAGAGTATCGGGACGAAACAAATTATTTAAAATGAAATATATATGGTTATGGTCGAGTAATAATAATGGTGTTCGGACTCCGGAAGCTTCTTCAATTGCCAGGTTACTGTAACCGGAGAGAGATATCATTATTCCCATCCAGCTTGCTCCCTGATCTGTCACTTTCTTATAAAAGTGATCAATATCCAGGACAGATGATTGCCCGGGACTGAATTTCAATGCAATCAGATATTGATTATCATCTATTTTTATCCAACCATCACTTTCACCTGTATATAGATATGCTCTATGGTTAGAAACATTGAAGAAATCCATTAGATCGAAAAACCATTTCTGAAATTTGTAATGAGTACTGTCTTCTCCCTGGCGTTTGCTTAATTCAACTAATCTATTTTTGAAAGATTCCAGGGATAAACGGTTCTCTTTCAATTGCTTTCGTTTTTCCTCAAATTCTTTTTGCCGTTTATGGATCTGTTTCATCTGATCTAAGAATTCAAGTTGCTGCTTATGGTATTCTTTTAATTTGAGAACAGAATCTTTAGCAAGTTTGATCATTTTAGCGGAATTATCCCATCCCTGCAAGTCTGGAAAAACATCCAGATTAATGAGATAATAAGCCATTCGAATGATAGCTGATTGACCTTCTTTATTTTTTCTTAAGGTAGGGAAGAGACGTTTTAAAAACTGTTCTTTTGATTCAGTTACTTTCCATCTGGCTTCTAAATTATTTGGAATATTGCATTTATCCATAAACCGATTCAATGTTACACGACGATTGAAAGAGTTGCTCAGAATCTCCGCCATATTTTCAATATATTCGTTAGTAATTACTGATCTCATTTTTATTTCGCCGTGAAATCAATGCCTAAAATAATTTTTAAGCATGAATTTTATTTATTTTATTCATTAAATTCCATGAAAGAAAATATAGCAAGAAAAAAAAACAAAATATTAATAATAGTAAATATTATAGGTGTTTATTACATGATTTTGTATTGAAAAAGACTAAACCCAACTTTACATTCTTCTAACAAGAAATTGCTTCAACAGAGACAAACATTCATTAAGGCTATATCGAGTTTTTCATCGATGATGAGGTAAAGGAGAAAACTTTTCAACTCAACCCCAGGACATTTTGATTTACAGAACTCAATAAAAGTATGTGAAAAAGGAGAATATTTATTTTATTTTCTCTTTTTTCCAGAGATGATCGAGGTTAAAAAGTTGGTTCAGGAAAACGGCGAGAATTGTAGTTGTCGGGAGAGGATCGGTGAAAAAAGTTGTGATGAAGTGTGGAGCACGTGCATAAATACCGGGCAGGAAAGCTGTACTCAAACCGAAAAACAGGGCGATTCCAACAACGAAGGTTTTTTTCGGTTCCCATCCTTCACTGAACATTTCCATAAATCCGGTGCAGATCATGAAACACCCTGCAAAGATCAGAGCTGCTCCCAGGATAGGTTCCGGTATGACAGTGAGTGCAGCAATTAACTGAGGAAAGAACGCCAGAACAATGAAAATAATTCCAGCAACCACACCGACCCATTTACTTACCACTTTAGTCGTTCCTGCCAGTCCTACATTACTCGATGACGTATCAACAGCCATACCACCAATTAAACCAGCCAGAGCAGTTGAAAAACCGTCTGCTAATAGCCCTTTGCGTATTGGCACGAAATCCGCTTCTTTTAAGTCAGGTTCTGATATTTTCTGTGCTGCGAGGAGATTCCCGAAAGTTTTCAAAGAACCGCTGATTGCGATAACAATGACAGGGATGATCAGTTTAAAATCAAAAGTGATAGATTTGAACACTAATCCTATTGTGGGAAAAGCAACTATGGGTTTATTTTTTACAGCCAGGAATTGTAGCCAGTATTCCGGAACTAGTATCATCGCCAGGATCCAACCGGCAAATATTCCTAGTAACAGGCAGTACATCTTGATGAATCCCTTTCCCCAGAGGTTTGCAAGAACCATTATTAGAAGAGAGAACATTCCGATAAATATATCCACGCTAAGGATTGCGTCTCCCCAGTAAGAAACCCCAAAAACCGAAGAAACGGACATTTTAATGATACTGATGCCTACCATAGCTACAACCAACCCGATAATGAAGGTTGGAAATACTTTTCTAAGTTTCTGAACTATCGGTGCTAATGCCATTTCAATAATGCCAGCGATGATGATCAGACCACGCATAAGAGGAAT
Organism: Candidatus Cloacimonadota bacterium; assembly: GCA_030592835.1. Taxonomy (GTDB): domain Bacteria; phylum Cloacimonadota; class Cloacimonadia; order Cloacimonadales; family TCS61; genus JAUVIJ01. The sequence goes on from JAUVIJ010000069.1 coordinate 7,736, forward strand.
TCCTCCGATCCAGGCTGCCTGTAGAGATAAACTCATATAGGAGGGACCACAAACATTGGGACAGAGATATCCTGAACCGATAAAGGGAAGACCTATAGATTGAATAATTGACCCGATTCCGGATGCCAGCATGGAAAAAGTGACCAGGGAAGCAGTAAAATCAGCACTTCCATCGATCTGTGCAGAAAAGATCACTGGAAAACCGACAGCAACAAACATTAACAGTACGTGTTGAAATGAGTTTATGAGAAGATGACCTGCAGGAGGAACATCATTGAGTCCGTATTCATACTTGCTTTTAATATCTGACATCTTAACTGCTCCTATCCTGCCCAGGGTGGTTGCGGGAGGTCGGTAATTGCTCCTACATATATAACTTTATCATCTAAAAAAGTTTTCCGAATGTAGAAACATTTTTTGGTCAGAAGTCTTTTATAAGGGTTTTTAGCCATGAATACTTCCCAAACGCTGTCCCGGGACTTCAGAGTATTGATCGCTTTCCTGAAAGGTTTATGACCTACTTCATCCTTACTATCCAGAATCCGAATATCTATCTGACTATTATTGATAATGGGGGAGATGATCATCTTACCATCGGTACGGAAAACGAAAACCGATACATCCCGATAATGAAACCTTGATTCAGGATCCGAGATCAAAGCAAAGGCATTTTCACCGGTCTTATTGATCAAATCTGCAGCTCCATCTACTGCAATTCTGATAAATTCCTTCTCTTCATGAGGGAAATCCAGTCCACCTCCGACATATAATTCCATGCCTTCGGGAGTAGTAACTTTGAAATGACAGGAGGATTTAGGGACCGGATAAAATTTTTCGGGTTCCCACCAGGTATAATGGATCCAACCATGCGGGTCATTTTTATCTTCTACAGCATCGAGTAGATGCTGAAATATCTTTTTGCCGTTTTTATCGATCACATCTGATAAGTTTTTCCCTTCCAGGTGTTCCATCCCAGCATGGAATAGATTTACTCCAGTGCTATCATATATATAGAGATAGTATTTATTAGTTTTGTATCGCTCCCGATTATTCCTGAAATATTCGAGACTACTTAATCCTTCCTCTTGTATTATCA
>JAUVIJ010000212.1 GCA_030592835.1 Candidatus Cloacimonadota bacterium
GGATTCCATTCGGGATAACCTGATATTCGTTTTCAAGTTCTGGGTGATCTGGTTAGTGAATTTCAGACCTGTTTTATATGTGTTATAACTTCCGTAAGTCCCGTAGATTTCCAGACCCGGTTCGAGGTTAAAAATACTCGTTTCCATATTGATCGCACCGCCAAAGGTTGAAACCCCATAAAGAGTACTTCCAACTCCTCGCTGAAACTGGATGTCTGATATGCTTTCAGCAAAGTCCGGCATATCCACCCAGTATACTTGATGATCTTCAGGATCGTTCAAAGGAACTCCATTTATCATCACCCCGATCCTTTTCTGATCAAATCCCCTCACCTTCAGGTTCGTATAGCCAAAACCGTTTCCAGCATCTGAATAGGAAAACACGTTGGGTAATTCTGTCAGTAATATCGGAATATCCTGACCATAATTATTTTCCCTGATTTCTTCGCTGTTATAATTTGAAAAAGTAACCGGGGTTTCCCGTTCCCGTGCCCTGGTTTCACTGATCTTGATTCCTTCGATGGTTTCAGCCTTTTTATCCAGTACTATGATCAGATCAACAGACTCGGTTAAAACCCTGATCACCTTGTTTTCACTGAATCCTATCCTTTTCACAATTATTTCATAAGCTCCGGGATCAAGGTCAATGATCAGGAATCTACCTTCATCATCAGTCTGAACAAAGATCTGTTTTTCATCGATATAAACTCCTGCACCCGGTATCGGCAAACGATCCCGTGAATCCACGACCTGACCTTGAAAAGTCAGTGCAAATCCGGAATTCATAATTACCAAAAATATTATAATTAACATAGAATTTTTCATTTTACTCACCTCCAAATAAAAAAAACCATATTCAGCAGAAAGAAAACTGCGAATATGGTCACCAATATTCATAATTTCCCTACGCTGGTATTATCCAGATCAGGTTCAAGGGTATTTTCTCAACTTTCCTAAACTTCGGTAAGTACCCCTAATTACGCTTAATATCCTGAAAAAGAACTATTAATCTGAAAATTAATCCCGGGATGTTGATGTCAATGTTTTTTCTTAACAGATATCCCCCGGAAAAATTTTAACTTCGTTATTTTCTAAATAGATTTTATGAAAGAAACACACAAATAACAAAATCCAAAAAACAAATAAATTCCAAATAAAAAATGTCGAAACAACAAACGAGCGATGCTTTTATTTGTTTTGAATTTATAATTTTAATCATTGCTATTTATTTATGATTCGTTATTTGCAATTTGGATATTTCATGTTGGATATTGGATATTTGTACTCATCCAGTTCTTTAAGGAACCAACATTTTATTGTGTTGATTTCTTATTTTTTAAAGATGTTACACTATATAATTTTATGGTTTTTTTAGGGATGGATGTTTTTTCCTTATGAAATATGAGTTTGACTTATAGGACATTGCTTTAACTTTCATTGGCATAAAGAAAAGTTCAGATAAGTACTTATTGTTATAGATCATATTGAATTCAATATGATTTAAACTTTGTTAAAGGAGTCGGCTTAATTGAATGTAGAAACAACGATCGACTACAAATCGACTTTAACCGTAACGGACTGGACCATCTTTTTTGCTATTCTTATCCTGACAATATCGTCTGTTATATATGGTCAATACAGAAAGAAGAGGAACCCGAATTTATCCGGGGATAAGGAACTCGCATTTCTGGATCTGTTATTAATGGGCAGAAGGCTCACATTACCGATGTTTGTCGCGACTCTGGTAGCCACTTGGTACGGAGGGATTTTTGGTGTTACGAAGATCGCTTTTGAACAGGGTATTTTCAACTTTATTACTCAGGGTGTATTCTGGTATATTGCCTATATTTTATTTGCTTTTTTCATAATTAACAAAATATCCAAATATAAAGCACTAACTCTTCCTGATCTTGTTGGGCGGATGTTCGGACCCTATGCAGGAAAGTTGAGTGCGATTTTCAATTTTTTCAATGTTCTTCCAATTGCTTATGTTATCAGTCTCGGCCTTATCATCCAGGCTTTTTTCCCGGTAGATTTCCTGCAAGGTATGCTCATCGGGGTGATGATCGTTGTTCTTTATACATTGTATGGAGGATTCAGAGCTGTTGTTTTTTCGGATATTGTCCAATTTTTCGTGATGTGTCTGGGAGTTTTACTTGTTCTAGTTTTTTCCATCAAATCTTTTGGCGGAATTAATTTTTTGAAGATGAATCTTCCCGAGACCCATTTTACTCTAACCGGTGGTGAAGGAATCGCCATGACATTGGTCTGGGGATTCATTGCTTTATCTACCCTGGTTGATCCCAATTTCTACCAGAGAGTTTTTGCAGCAAAAAATCCCGGAACTGCAAAAAAAGGTATCTTAGTTTCCACTGTCATCTGGGTATTATTCGATATCTGCACAACTGGTGGTGCCATGTATGCAAGAGCTGTGATCCCCGAAGCTGCTTCAGATAAAGCTTATTTGATCTATGCTCTTCAGATCTTACCTGATGGCATTCGGGGTCTTGTTCTTGCCGGAATCCTGGCTACGATATTATCAACTCTTGATTCATATCTTTTCATAGCCGGAACAACTGTTTCCTTCGACCTGATGCCGAAAAAACTCAAAGGAAAGATCTATATACATCAACTGGGAATAATACTGGTCGGGATCATAGCTGTATTGATGGGGATGGTTTTCCAGGGGAATATAAAAGCGGTATGGAAAACTCTAGGTAGCTATTCGGCAAGTTGTCTGCTGCTTCCGGTACTTTACGGATATATGTTCCCAAAAAAGATCAAGGATTACCAGTTCGTATTTGCCAGCCTCCTGGGTGTAATCACGGTTAGCATCTGGAAAAATATTGAGTTGAAGGGATTCTTGCAGAATGTCGACGAGCTTTATATGGGAATTATGGCTACTTCCCTTGGATTAGCATCTTATGGTCTGATCAGCAAGTTCCTGGGGAAAAGAGAATCTCTGAAATAGACACCGTACGATTAATAATTTGACTGGTGAGATAATATTTTATCTAAATGGTAAATGTAATATTTCAAGAAAAAATATAGTTATTACCACTGTCAGGGAGGATTATTGAAACCTCAAACCTATGCTTTGCCGGCTTTACTGGGTACGACCTGGTTTCTGGTCACTAGTATTCTTCGCTATTTTCATCCGCTGGCAAGGTTTATCTACTCTCAACCTTTGCTGTCGGAATTGGTAATATTAGCTGATCTTTTCTATGCCCTGGTACTTATCTTATTTTTTTATCATATCTATATTGAGAAAAAATTCGTAA
>JAUVIJ010000173.1 GCA_030592835.1 Candidatus Cloacimonadota bacterium
GAATGTTCAGCTTGCTGATCTTCCGATTGTTTGGGTAGGAACACCTCAACATTCAGAAGATTCGACAAAGTCGAAACACTTGTGCGCCGTGGCGTATTCGGAAGTTAAGTTTCTGAAAGTTATTAAGTTAGAAAGTTGAAAGAGAACAACAATGAATTTTTATGAAGTTGCTTTACCGGTCAGATTAAACAAACTCTATACATATAAAACCACAAATAAACTGGTGAAGGGTTGCCGGGTTGTAATAGACTTCAACCGCAGCCTGAAAACCGGCATTATCTGGTCTGAATCAACATCATTATCAAGTGAAATATCCTATAAGAACATCATTGAAATTGTTGATAAAGAACCGATCATACCGGGGGATCTTCTCGATTTGGCAGAATGGATGAGCAGGTATTATCGCAGCAGTCTGGGCTGGGTCCTGAATGCGTTGCTGCCCTCTGCTTTTAACGTACATCTTCAACTACAGATAAAAAAGATAGAAGAACATACTTTTGATGAAATCAGTGATTTGAATAAAGCTGTCTATGATCATCTCAAAACCGATGAATGGATCGATATCAAAAACCTCAATAAAAAATTCGAGTCCATGAATTTGCGGAGAGATATGGAACTGCTGGAAGTTAATGGATACGTCAGGATCAAAAGAAGTCTGGACACCAAAATCAAGAAAAAGAAAGCGAATTTTATCTATCCTGAAATAGTCGATCTCGAACCGAAGTTAACAGAAAAACAGTCATGTGCATATCAGAAAATCCTGCAATATGACCGTCAGATTCCCTTATCAGAACTAGCCCGGGAATTCAATTATTCCATTATAAAGACTTTAAAGAAAAAAGGAATGATCAGAATTGAAGCGCAGGAAGTGGAGGAAGAAGATCGATCACTTTTTCCGGCTGAGAGAGTGAAAAGGAAGATCACTTTAACCGCGGATCAACAAAAGATCGCCGATACTGTAAATTTGGCCATGGAGAAAGGAAGACAGAAAATATTCCTGCTTTACGGTGTGACAGGAAGTGGAAAGACCGAAGTTTATATCAATGCTATCCATCGCTGTCTCGATCTCGATAAAACAGCATTACTACTGGTTCCTGAAATCTCTTTAACACCCCAATTGATCGAGATTTTTTATAATGAATTTGGTGACCAGATAGCGGTATTACACAGTCATTTGAAGGAAAGAGATCGCTGGATACAGTGGCAGAAAATAAAACAGGGTCGTTCCAGGATAGTAATTGGTGCCAGAAGTGCTATTTTTGCACCACTTTCGAACCTGGGTATGATCATTGTCGATGAAGAGCATGAGAATTCCTACAAGCAGGATAAAAATCCCCGCTACAATGCAAGAGACCTGGCTATCGTCCGGGCAAAGGAAAATAATTCAGTTGTAATCCTTGGTAGCGCCACACCATCTCTGGAGAGCTGGAACAATACCCTGAAGCAGAAATATAAACTGCTGCAGCTTCTGGCAAGACCGCTGAACTATCAAAGACCAGTTGTGAAAATAGTCGATCTGAAAGAAGAGAAAAATCCCCAAAGTTTTTTATCACAGCTTCTATTGGATAATATTGAGACCAGACTGAAAAAGAAGGAGCAGATCATCCTATTCCAGAATCGAAGGGGGCATTCCTCTTTTGTTCAATGTATATCCTGTGGCAAACTATTTACCTGCCCTCATTGTGATATCAGTCTGAATTATCACAGCAATGAGAATGAATTATTATGTCATTACTGTGGCTATACAGAAGAAATACCGAGGAAATGTTCCAGTTGCAATAGTTTCATGTTTGTTTTCGGTGCTCCCGGTACCCAGAAAATCGAAAAACAATTGAGATTGTTGTTTCCGCAGGCAAGGATCCTGCGTATGGATTCGGATTCTGCCAGAAAAAAGGGAAGTTATGATAACATGTTCCAGCGGATGAAGGAAAAATCTGTCGATATTCTACTGGGAACTCAGATGATAGCCAAGGGTCTTGATTTCCCCGAGGTTACTTTGGTCGGAGTAGTTCTTGCAGATGTCAGCTTGAATATACCGGATTTCAGAGCTGCCGAAAGGACTTTTCAGTTAATGACCCAGGTTGCCGGAAGATCCGGGAGAAAGAATAAACCGGGTCAGGTGATCATCCAGACCTATAATCCACAGCATTATGCAATTGAGCATGCTGTTTCACAGAATTTTCCAGTTTTCGCCGATCACGAACTCATGCTCAGAGAAAAACTTCATTATCCTCCTTATTACCGGATAGCAAGGATCATTTTTTCTGCTGAAAATGAGCAAATCATCAAAAAAGAACTTCCCAAGATCATCCGGAGAAACCGGAATCTGAAAGAACATTTTTCAGACGGGGAATTAATAATACTCGGTCCTGCAAAAGCACCTCTGGAAAGGATAAATAAGAAATATCGCTATCATGTAATCTACAAGGGAAAAAGTGTAGAGATTATCTCTCAGACTGCTAATACGGTTCTGACCGGATTGAAACTGAATTCGGTTATTACAACCATAGTCGATATCGATCCTTTAAATTTATTGTAATAAGAGAAGATTCTTTTTATGTAACCTTTTTAGAATCAATGGATTAGAAATAGTAATATATCTTTTTTGCTTGACGAAAAAATGTAACTCTTCAGTAAGTTATCGCTAATCAGAAAATTAATTTTAAGAAAATAGAGTGTTTGTCAGAGATTGTAACAAGAATGTAACTTGGACGCATAGTGCAATGATGGTCTTAAATTAATTATAATCATATAATAAGAAATATGACGGAGGAAGAATGGATTACTTTTTGAGTGAAGATCAGTTGGAAATAAGAGAAATAGCACGAAAAGTCGCAGAGGAGAAGATCAAACCTGTTCGTGCAAAATATGATGAAGAGGGTATTTTTCCCTGGGATATTGTAGAGATCTTCAAACAAACAGATCTGTTTGCAGTGCTTGTACCGGAAGAATATGACGGGATAAGCGGAAAGGTAGTTGATCTTTCGATTGTAACTGAGGAATTAAGCCGGGTCTGTGGAGGGATCAGTCTGGCTTTTGGCGCCACCGGACTGGGAATGTACCCGATCCTGTTATCTGGTTCCGAAGAACAGAAACAAAAATGGCTTCCAGCTATTGCGGCAGGAGAAAAACTGGCAGCTTTTGCTCTCACTGAAGCCAATGCAGGTTCTGATGTCGGGGGTATCGAAACTACCGCGGTGAAGGATGGAAATCATTATATCCTCAACGGCACCAAACAGTGGATCACCAATGGCGGTGAAGCGGATATTTATACGGTTTTCGCTTTAACGGATAAAAGCAAAGGCGCCAGGGGAGCTTCCTGTTTTGTAGTAGAAAAGGATACGGAAGGATTCAGTTTTGGTAAGAAAGAAGATAAATTGGGTATTAGAGCTTCAGCAACAAGAGAATTGGCATTCGATAATTGCCGGATCCCTAAGGAAAATCTGATCGGACGGGAAGGAACAGGTTTCATGGTAGCAATGAAAACCTTTGATAAATCACGACCAATGGTTGGAGCGCAGGCAGTTGGAATTGCTCAGGGAGCATTAGAAGAAGCCGCACTCTACGCAAAGCAGCGTCATCAATTCGGGAAACCGATCTCTTCCTTCCAGGCAATCCAGTTCATGCTGGCAGATATGGCTACTCAGGTGGAAGCAGCCCGAGCTCTGGTTATGGCAACAGCTCGTATGATAGATGCCGGAGTTAAAAGATTCGCTAAAGAATCTGCAATGTGTAAAGTCTTTGCTTCCGATGTTGCTATGAAAGTTACTACGGATGCAGTGCAGATACTGGGAGGTTCCGGTTATATGAAAGAATATCCTGTGGAAAAAATGATGCGGGATGCCAAGATCACTCAGATCTATGAAGGTACAAACCAGATCCAGCGTTCTATTATTGCCTCGAATCTTTTGAAAGAATTCTAAGAATGAACAAAAAAATACTGATGCATATCTGCTGTGCACCATGCTTCTCAGCACCATATTTCCATCTTTTAAAACAGGGATGGGAAATTCATGGTCTCTGGTTCAATCCTAATATTCATCCTTATATGGAATATAAGAAAAGATTGGATTCCTTAACAGAATTCGCTGAGAACGAGAATATAGAGCTGATCATCAAAGATGATTATAACCTTGAAGACTTCCTCAGAAAATCAGCCTTTCGGGAATCCAGTAGATGCCAGCATTGTTATTATGACAGGCTCAAATATACAGCTATTATTGCCAAAAAAGGGAAATTCGATGCTTTTACTTCGACTCTTCTATATAGTAAATTCCAGAAACACGAAATGATCAGACAAATTGCCGAAGCTATCGCCGAAGAATATGATATAAATTTCTATTACGACGATTACAGAAGATTCTGGAAGGAAGGGATCGACCTTTCCAAAAA
>JAUVIJ010000027.1 GCA_030592835.1 Candidatus Cloacimonadota bacterium
CTTGAAGAAACTTATGGTGCACACAATTATCATCCCCTTCCTGTTGTTATTGCAAAAGGATCAGGAGCACTGGTCTGGGATCCCGAAGGTAATGAATATTACGATTTTCTTTCTGCTTATTCTGCTATTAATCAGGGGCATTGTCATCCGAGGATCGTTAATGCTCTGATCGACCAAGCCAGGATTCTTACTTTAACTTCACGCGCTTTTTTCAACAACAAACTGGGAGAATACGAAAAGTTTATTACCGAGTATTTCGGTTATGATATGATCCTTCCCATGAATACCGGTGCTGAAGCTGTTGAAACTGCTATGAAACTATCCCGAAAATGGGGTTATGAAAAAAAAGGAATTCCGGAAAATAAAGCAGTTATTGTTTTCTGTGAACAGAATTTTCACGGTCGAACCCTGGCTGCTATTTCTGCATCAACTGATCCTGATGCTTACGGAAATTATGGACCTTTCCTGCCCGGAATCAGGAAAATCCCTTATAATGATACCTCGGCTCTATCAAAGATTTTAAATGACGAGGGCAAAAATATTGCTGCTTTTATCGTCGAACCAATTCAGGGAGAAGCAGGTGTTTTTGTGCCGGATGAAGGTTATCTTAAAAAATGTTATGATCTATGTAAACATCATAATGTTCTTTTCATTGCAGATGAAGTTCAGACAGGTATTGCCCGTACCGGCAAGTTAATTGCATGTGAATGGGAATATGTACATCCTGATATTCTAATCCTGGGAAAAGCCATTTCCGGCGGTGTTTTGCCAGTCTCAGCGGTATTAGCTGATAAAGAGATAATGCTTGTTATCAAACCGGGTCAACATGGTTCTACCTTTGGTGGATTTCCACTTGCCTGCACTGTTGCCAAAACAGCTTTGGAAGTAATCAAAGATGAGGATTTGATTGAAAAAGCCAATAGACTGGGAATAATTTTCAGAAGTGAATTAGCAAAGATAGAATCTCCCCTGATCAAGGAAATCAGGGGTAAAGGTTTGTTGAATGCTGTTGTCATCAAACCGACAAACGGGATCGAAGCCTGGGATATATGTGTAAAACTTAAAGATAATGGTGTCCTTGCCAAACCAACTCATCAGCATATTATCAGATTCGCTCCACCCCTGGTAATCACCGAGAAACAGTTAAGAGATGCTTTAAAGAGAATCGAATCCACAATTATTGAAATAGTTTAAAATAATAAAACTCAGTTAAGATCTAGGTTTAATAAAGCCACCCTGACTGCTTACGGGGTGGTTTTTATTTTAGGAGAGAGAATGAAAAAATTAATTGTTTTATTACTACTTAGCTTATTTACAATTAGCTGCACAACACAGAAATCCAGTTTAAGAATCGGTGTTATCAAACCTTCGTTGAATTATCTTCCCTTGATTGTCGGTCTTGAAAAAGAAATAATCGATCCTGATCTGGTAGAGATCACCTATTTCAGTTCCGGGTGGGAAACCAACGAAGCTCTAGTCGCCCACAGGATCGATCTGGCCATTATGCCCTTTACTTATGTCTGGATGGATGTTGCCCAGGGAAAAAAAATATATACACTATCATTTCTGGAAAGGGAAAGTGATGGAATTATAACCACAACAGACATCTCCCGGCTGGAGCAACTAAATGGGAAAAAAATCGGTGTTCTCAGAGCATCCACTCTTGATCTCTTCGCTGAAGTTACTGCTGTTAGATATAATCTGGATTTAGATTTTGTATATTTCAGAACTCCGATGGATATGGCTTCTGCTCTTGAATCAGGTAACGTAGACGCCCTGAGTTTTTATACACCTTCTATCTTCAATTTATCAGACGATTTTAGTATCCTTTACTGGTATAGTGAGGATTATCCGGAACACCCCTGTTGTAACCTTACAGCAAATTCCCAGGCAATCACTGATAAGAATAATCTGATAAATAAGTTTAAAGCCCAACTTCATACCAGTTGCGAATTTATGGCGGAGAATCCCGAATTTGTGAATTCAATAGCATCTGATCATTATCATATATCAACCGATATTGTCAGGCGTTCACTTCAGCATATGAAATACAAAATGGGGTTGGAATCCAAGGGTCGACAACTGGAATATTCCCTTGCTCAAGAGATGGTTAACAAAGGTTATCTTGAAAAATTAGTTGATCAGGAACAAGTATATTATGAAATGGAATAATTCGGCTCTTATCAGTTATATCATCCTTTTTCTGATCTTACTGCTGCTGGCTTCATCAGTATCGATAAAACTGGAAAATATTCTGGAATTTAAAATATCGATCGTATTACTTTTAACAGATTGTCTGATTTCCTTTGTCCGGGTATTGATCCCAGTTATCGCAGCACTGATAACAGGTGTCTTGTCTGGATACATGATTTTCAGCCGGGTATCAATAAAGAAGATCTTCATGCCGGTGATCAATTTTTTCCGACAGATTTCACCTTTTGCCTGGCTGCCCTTCTCCATTATCTGGTTCGGTCTGGGTGAGTACCCGATCTTTTTTGTATTATTCATCACTCTTCTCTTTCCAATAATTATCGCAGCCGAGGAGATTTTCTCCAGAATCACACAGGAGATAAGAGAAGAGGCCGAAGTAGCAGGAGCTTCGAGATTTTTTCTGTTCAGCCATATATATCTTCCATTATCGATCCCATCTCTGATAAATCTGTTCCGAATTATGTGGAGCCTGGGTTGGACATCCATAATAGCAGCGGAAATGTTGGGCGTAAGCCAGGGATTGGGCTTCAGGCTTCTTGAATTCAGATACCTTATCCAACATGATAAAATGTTCTTTTACCTTTTAATTCTGGGTTTGATTGGAGTATCTTCAGATTTTTTGATCAGAACCTGGATGAAATATGTTTACAGGAAAATATTTTCCTGATATATTTGAAGGAAGTTGGTCAGTAAAGGGATGAATATGAAAAACAGAGACTTTGTTATTGTTGCTAATGGTGAATCTCCCAATCCTGAAATTGTCAAACAGATCATGTTATCGGACCACAGAGTAGTCGCTGCAGACGGTGGTATTGTAAATTGTGATATTCTGGGATTGAAACCAGATATTATCATTGGTGATCTGGATTCGATAAATGGTGATCTTTTACTAGCTTATCGATCTTCGGAAATAATCAATGATCCTGATCAGGAATCAACTGATCTGGAGAAAGCTCTGAACTATATAACTAAATATGATCCGAAGACGGTAAAAGTATTGGGTTGTTCCGGATTAAGAACCGATCATTTTCTGGGAAATATCCTGATCCTTCACAATCATTCCTTATCCAGTAAAATAGAGTATTATGACAGATTCGGTAGAATCCGCATTCTGGATGAAGGTATTACCAGATTCCGGCTCCCCATGGGAACTGTGGTATCGATATTTGCTCTTTTACCGGTAACTGAACTGAATCTGCAAGGTTTTCTTTATCCACTCTCTAACCGGGATATATCCTTATTATTCTATGGTATCAGCAATGTAACAAATTCTGAAACCTGCGTTGTTTCTTTTCAGGGAGGAAAATTAATTGTCTATAATAAAATGTTCTAAAATATATTTACTTTTTCAAGTGAATTACTGCAATCAATCGGGCAATATCCCTGAAAAAAATATCTTGCCTCAATGCTATTTGTTTTAATTGTTGCCTTTAATTGAAGATTAAGAAAGTTATCTGGAGGACAGATGAAAAAAATAGCGATCATTCTTTGCGGTTTAATACTGGTTAACTTATTAGCAGCACAGGTTACAAGAATTGCTGTTCTGAATTTTGAGAAGAACGACCGTGAAAGCACTTATATCACAGATCGGTTAAAAAAATCCGATTTCGAAAATGTTTTCGCTGAATATGATAATCTGGAATTGATCAATATGAAAGATACAAAAAACGCTATGAAGGAGCTGGGTTATAAAGATCCCTCCTACATGGGCAAGAACGAAATCTACACTCTGGGGAAAAAAATCGGTGCAGATGTTGTTATTATGGGTAATGTATCCATTAAGACTTCTACCGAGTTCAAAATTTCTTCGACCATTTTCAGCATGAAATCCAAAGATGTTACTGCCCTGACTTTTAATGTAACCAAAGATACCGAAGAGCGGCGACAGGCATTGAAGGATAATCTTATAATGAAAATTGAAGAATTCAGTGGTGGAGAGATCGATAAACTATTGGGAATAGGAAAACAGCATTTCAACAGTAAAAACTACGAAGCTGCCGAAGAAACCTTTCTTAATATTATTAATATGGATCCCCGCAACCTGGATTCTGCCTTTTACCTTGGATTGATCAACTATATCATCGAAAAATACGATGTCTCGGAATTATATTATCTGAAAGCTTTGGATATCGATCCTGATAATAGAGACGTCCGTGATTATCTCAGCCAGACCTATTTAAAAATGAATAAGCAGGAAGAAGCCATTGAAGTACTTACTGAAATAGCTGAAAATGAAGAAGATAAGGAGATCTGGTTAAGGATCGGTTTCATTAATCAGGAGATAGAATACCCTGATGAGGCTCAGACAGCTTTTGAAAATGCTCTTGAGATCGATTCTGAATATCCTGAAGGGCAGATAGCTCTTGCTTCGTTATTTTATGAACAGGAGATATATGAAGAAGCTATCCCCTATTATGAACAAGCTTCTCAATCTTACCCAGACGATGACAGTATTCAGAAAAAACTGGCTTTTTGTTATAAAAAGGCCGGTCTTCTTGACAGCGCCATCGCTCAATATCAGTCTATTATAGCTGAACAGCCGGACAACTTCAAGGCTTATGTGAACCTGGCTAATGCATATAATGCTACCGAACAGTATCAGAAAGCTCTTGAAACATCCTTTAAATTGAAGAATATTGCACCGGAAGATCCCCGTGTTTATATTCTTATAGCCAATGCCTATGGTTTATTGAAAAATTATAATAATGCCGAACAGCAGGCGAAAACGGCTATAGACATGAATCCTGGACTTTATCAACCATACAGAATCCTGTCAGAAGTCTACCAAGCTCGGGGATATACAAAATATGAGGAGTATCTTAATCTGGAAGAAAGGTATAAAACTGCTTTCGGAAAGGAAGCGGATGATCTTCTTGTAGAAAGGGATCAAGCTAAGAATCAAGCTTATAACCTTTTCCTGCAGACCCAGAATTATCTGAATGATGCCAAGAAAAGAACTGATTCCCGAAATGAACTTAATTATATTTCCAGCAGGGAAGAATTATTAAAACAGCTTCTCGATGCTACGAAAAAGGATTTTTTCTAGGAACACAATAAAGTGAAAAACCCTTCCAATGAAGGGTTTTTCACTTAATCAAAGATTTATACAGATCGCGAATATTTTTTAAATATTTAAAATTAAGATTCTCAGACTTTACTTTTCTGGAACCGGACATAAACACATTCACATATCCCAATTTGCCAGTTTCTTTCAGTCTTTTATTTAGACCAGATACGGTTCTGATTTCCCCGTTAAGTCCAATTTCACCCAGGAACAAAGCTTTCTCTGGTAAAATCTTCTCCTTGTAACTGGAAATTATGGCTGCAGCAACTGCCAGATCAAGTGACGGTTCTAAGACTTTCATTCCTTCAGCAAGATTAAGAAAAACATCACTCATTCTCAGATTCAGAGCCAGTTGTTTTTCCAGAACGGCTAAAATCAAGGATAATTTCCGCTGATCGAATCCCAGCGAAACCCTTTGAGGAGTTCCATAACTGGCAGGTGAAACCAGCGCTTGAACTTCTACCAGAAAAGGTCGGCTGCCTTCGAGCATACAACCGATACTGATACCGGGATCAGCTATGAACTCCTTCAGAAAAATATGAGAAGGATCTCCGATCTCCATTAGACCCGAACCCGTCATTTCAAAAACACCGATCTCATTTGTAGGTCCGAACCGGTTTTTTGTAGTTCGTATCAATCTCAGTTGATCGTTCCCGCTTTTTTCAAAATAGAGAACCGTATCCACAATGTGTTCCAATATCTTGGGTCCAGCCACAATGCCTTCTTTGGTAACATGTCCAATCAAAATAAAAGGTATTTGAGAGGATTTTGCCACGGTAACAAAAGCTGCCGAACATTCTTTCAACTGATTAACACTACCTGGTAAACTATCGGATTCATCGGAATATATAGACTGGATAGAATCGATAATTGTCAGATCTGGTTTGGTCTTTATAATTGCTTCCAGAATCTCAGTCAGTGAATTACTGATCACCAGGAGAAGATTATCATTTGCACATTGAATTCGATCTGCTCTCATTTTGATCTGTTGATCGCTTTCTTCTCCCGATATGTAAAGCACTGTTTTACCCTGAGAGGATATTTTACTTCCAGCCTGCATCATCAGTGTTGATTTTCCAATTCCCGGTTCTCCACCTACAAGGATAACCATACCTGGAGTGATACCTCCGCCAAGAGTATTATCCAATTCTCTGATCCCGGTTTGTAACCTGGTCTTATGGGATAATTTGATAGCAGAAACTTTCCTGGGAATCGGATCAGATTGAGTTCTCTGTTTGTATAGTGAAGAAGTTTTCCGCTTTGATTTTTTCCTGCCGACAATTCGATCTGATTCCTGTAGACTGTTCCAGGCTCCGCATACCGGGCATCTACCAGACCATTTTGTCGTTTCCGAAACGCACTCACTGCAGAAAAAATATGTCATTTTAATATCATTTCCTTACCCGAAGAAGAATTTTCTGGTAATTATTACATCTTGCTCGATTGCTTTAATCAATTCTTTTTCGGAACTGAAGATCATTTCATCACGGAGTCTTTTATAAAAAAATATTTCAACCAGTTCTCCATATAATTCACCACTGAAATCCAAAATATGGGTTTCAATTTCTTTGATCACTGTAGATTTCAGAGTAGGACTATAACCTATATTTGTCACACCACTATACTCAGTTCCTGCAATTATCACCCTGCAGATATAAACTCCTATCGCAGGAAGCAATTTGTTAGGATCCTCAGAAAGAATATTAATAGTTGGAAATCCAATTCCCCTGCCAATTTTATGTCCTTTAATAACTTTCCCTATCACTGAATAAAATCGTCCAAGGTATTTTTCTGCTTCCTGAACATTTCCTTCTCTGATCAAATCCCTGATCAGACTGCTGCTAATGATCCTGTTATTAATCTTGAAGGGTTCGACTACGTTAATTTTATAATTGTATCTATCAGCCCTGTTTTTCAGAAAGGATAGATTCCCTTCTCTCAACTTTCCAAAATGAGTATCGTAACCTATTACAATTTCCTTTGCCTGTAACTCCTTGATAATGATTTTTTCAAGGAATTCATCAGGAGACATATCCACCATTTTCAAATTGAAATTCAAATACATTATACAGTTTATACCTAGGGCATTCAGTTGTTTTTCTTTTTGTTTCTGCTCGGTTAAAAGATAAGGAAACGTTTTACGGTGTATTGTTTCCAGGGGGTGATGATAATAGGTGAGAACAACGACATCACCTTCCGATGCTTCGGCTCTGTTTAATGCTGTTGCCAGGATCTTCTGGTGACCCAGGTGTACACCATCAAAGGTTCCCATGGTGATCACGGGATAGTCAAACTTGCATTTGTGATTATGAAAAAATGTCATCTAAATACTACCCTTGGCTTTAATTCCGAATCTTTGATCTCACAAAATCCGAGGCAGTGTTTTTCATTATCAAGGACAATAACATCGAGGCAATCATCATTTGATACCCGAAACTGTCTTCCATGATAAAAATCGTCGATCTCATTTTTCTGCAAGTAAATTTTTGGAAAATTTCTTAGAATATCAGTAACAGATTTCAGTTTTTCCAACCAGTTATCACTGTTGAGATCAGCTAAACCAGTAGAATGATCCAGGCTGATCTTTCCAACAGATGTCCGTTGCAATTCTCTTGTTGTCCCAACTGTTCCCAGAAGGTCGGCTATCTGCTCGGTCAGAGTTCGGATATAAGTTCCTTTACTGACGACTGCCCGATATGTTAAAAAGGGTGGATGATAATCAATAATTTTAAACTCTTTGATCTTAATTTCTCTAGGTGATAGTTTGAATTCTTTATTTTGTCTGGCCAGTTTATAAGCAGGTATTCCTTTTACTTTCAAGGCGGAGAAACGGGGAGGAAATTGCGTTTTGATCTTTTTGATTTTTTCCTGTAGAGTTTCCACCTTAATCTTATCGGGTATTGTAGCGGTTTTAATGACATTTCCCGTAATATCGGCTGTATCTGTGGATAAACCCAGTTCAGCCCTGGCAATGTATTCTTTATTCATTGAGCTGATCCTGTCGAGAATTCTGGTATAATTGCCGATTCCAATTATTAAAATCCCACTGGCAAAAGGATCCAGAGTTCCGGCATGACCCATTTTTCTAATTCCGGTAATAACTCTCAGTCTGCGAATGACATCGAAGGAAGTTATACCCTCCGGTTTGTTGATAACCAATATACCTGCTGTTTTCATCAGTTTGAGAAAAATGTGCTGATTTCGGTGAGCAGAAGAGATTTCACGTCTTCCAAATTACCCTTGATTGTGCAGCCCGAAGCTTTAACATGACCTCCGCCACCGAATTTGGTTGCGATCATGTTAACATCGATGGATTTCGATCTCAGACTTAACTTGACCTGATCCTTTTCCTCCTGAAAAAAAATGATAAGTTCTACACCTTTTATACCCTTAACCCATTTGGTCATTTTCGAATTTGTTTCCGGATCAAGTCCGTTTTTCTCCAGCATTTTTATGGTCGAATGGAGGAAAAGAACTCTACCATTGCAACAGGTTTTCAAGGTTGATAAAACTTCCCCGGTGAATTTCACTTCAGCAACAGTCTTGCACGCTAATATGGTTTCGGTTATCCTTCCGGGATCAATATTATACTGCATGAGTTCCGCACAAATCTCAAAAGTCATCTGATCGACATTGGAATTGATAAAATTATCTGTATCATTGATAATGGAACCGTAAACTGCAGTTGCAATATACTGAAGGGAACTTTGTGGATATGACTTCAGTTCTTTCCTGAACATCTGATACAGGATTGCACCGACACTGACATAGCCAGGATCGATGAAATATGTTATCTTAGAGGAAATAGCTCCGGCAATATGATGATCGATCGCCATTATCCTGTCAGCTCCATTGAACAGAGAAGTACATTGCCCCACTCTTTCCTTTTCGTGACAATCCAGGATAATAAGTGTGGAGTATTTCAGATCGGGAGAATATAGTTTAATCTCATTATTACAATCTGGGATAGGATATTTATCGGATAATAATGTCTCCAGGACAATATCGATCCGGATATCATAATTTTTCAGGATCTCTTTCAGGGCAAAAGCAGCACAGACACCATCAGCATCAGGATTTGTGTGGGTTAGAATTGCTTTATTGCCCGGTTTTTTTGCAAGATCCAGCAGTTTATACTTAGCTTCGTTCAGGGAGGAAAGTATCATATACTTTCCCTAATTCTTTTCCTTTTCAGCTTTAATGATATCAAAAATCTTGTCTAATTTACGGGATTCCTGTTCAATCGTATCGTAATGAAACAGGATTTCAGGTATTATTCTTAAGAACTTAGCTGATGCCAGCTCGCGCTTTATGAAACCAGTGCTTTTCGTCAGAGCTTCCTGTACATTTTCCCTATCAGAATCTTCCATGTGAGTATAATAAACCCTGACATTACTAAGATCATTGGAAATCCGAATTCTGGTTATAGTAATAAATTTCAAATACTTATCACGAAGCTTAAAATTAATGGTGTTACTGATTATTCTTAGTAATTCTTTCTCGATTCTCTGAACTCTGATCCTGGTCATAGACGTAAATAACCTATAATTTCCTGACAACTTCCTGGATGATGAAGTGTTCGATTATATCACTTTCTTTGATATCATTGAAATCTTCTACTGCTATACCGCATTCCGCACCTGCTTTAACTTCTTCAACATCTTCCGCATAATGCTTTAAGGTTTTTAAATTTCCTTCGTGGATCATGATATCATTCCTGTAGATCCTGACCTTACCATTATTGGAAATATGACCCTTTTCGACATAACAACCGGCTATGGTTCCTACTTTCTTGATCTTGAATGCCTGTTTTACCAAAGCAGTACCAATATAAACCTCTTCAAATTCAGGTTTCAGAAGTCCCTGCATAGCATTCCTGATATCATCGATCACTTCATAGATAATACTATAGATCTTAATACTGACTTTTTCATCTTCTGCCAGTTTTTTAGCAGCGCTATTAGCCCTGACATGAAATCCGATCACAATAGCATCGGAAGCAGATGCCAGGCTGATATTAGCCTCGTTGATTCCTCCAACAGCTCTATGGATCACATTCACAATGACTTCATCTGTAGTAAGTTTCTCCAGTGAATCACAAAGGGCTTCAACAGAACCATCGGTGTCACCTTTAACGATCAATCTGATCTCTGACATCTTATCTTCTTTAATTTTCTGGAAGAGATTTTCGAGATTGGTTTTAGTCTGATATTTTTCTCTTTCCTTACGAATATGAGTTCTCTCAGCACTGATCTGACGGGCTTTCTTTTCGTTCTCGACTTTATCGACAAAATCACCTGCTTTGGGTACATCATTAATACCGAAGATCACAGCTATTTCCGAGGGGGATAATTTTTTGATCTCATTACCCCTTTCATCTTCCATCTTCCTGATCTTACCATAGGTGGCTCCACAAATTATACTGTCACCTTTCTCCAGTTTTCCTTCCCTTAAGAGAATGGTTGCCAGGGTACCCATCCGCTGATCTTTCTTGGATTCAATAACAACTCCTTTTCCGGGAATATTCACAGCAGCTTTTAATTCCTGTATTTCAGCCGAGAGGAGAATTGTATCTAGCAGGTCATCTATTCCGTCACCCTTTAAAGCAGAGCATTTGATCCATAAAACCTCACCACCGTATCCTTCCAGCATCAGGTTCTCTTTCATAAGGTCGGAAATAACTTTATCTACATTAGCTTCTTTCAGATCGATCTTATTGATCGCGACAATTATTGGAACACCTGCTGCTCTGGCATGATCGATTGATTCCTTTGTCTGAATTTTAACACCTTCATTGGCAGCCACAACAATAATTGCGATATCGGTTATATTCGCTCCTCGTGCTCTCATTGCACTGAATGCTTCATGGCCGGGAGTATCGAGGAAGGTGATTTTCTGTTCTTTGTACTCGACTTGGTAAGCTCCAATGTGCTGCGTAATACCACCTGCCTCTCCGGCAATGATATTGGATGATCTTATCCTGTCGAGTATAGCTGTTTTACCGTGATCTACATGACCCATGATGGTAACGACCGGAGGTCTTGGTTCTTCTATTCTATCTTCTATACTGATTATTTCTTCTTCCAGAATTTCCTTACCGTATTCCTCGGCAAATTCCACATCGAACTCAAATTCATGACAGATCATTTCCAGAGAATCTTTATCCAACCGCTGATTGATAGTAACCATTTGACCGATCTTGAAGAATGTGGCAATGATTTCCGTAGCAGATACGTTCATTAATTTTGCTAATTCGCTCACGGATGTGAATTCACTGATGACGATTTTAGTATCTTTGATCTCTTCTTTCTTTTCTTCCTTCTTGTATTTTTTCTTCTTAGAAGATGTACTGAGTGTACGTTTGATACCCTTGGCGATCTCGGCTTCTTCCAGTTCGGTCGGAGTGAATTTCTTTTTTCGGGCTCCTCCCTTTTTGAGGTGTTTAAGTTTAGCTTTAAGGTGTTTGCCCTGATCAACAAATTCTTTTTTCTTCTTATCTGTAGGACCTTTTTGATCCGAAATTTTTCCAGGTTGAGAAGGAGGTGTCTTAAGTGTTGGTTCAGGTTTTACATATTTTCCCGATTCAGTTTTTCTTGTTCCAGGCTTTGTTCTGCCTGTTCTCAAATCTTTTTTCTTAATCTTCTTTTCAACAAATACCGGAATTTCTTCTTTTCGGGCTTTCTCAGCTAGTCTTTCAGCGGCAGCATGTTCGCGAATTTGCTTTTCTTTTTCTTTCAATCTTTCGGCTTCAGCTACTTTTCTATGGTAAAGACTAATATCTTTCTGTCTTTGTTTCACGGCTGCTGCTGCTTCATTGAATTTAGAGCGGATCTTATTTACAATATCGTCATCCAGAGGACTCATATGGCTTTTAACAACAACCCCCATATCGCTGAGGTGTTTCTTTAAAGCTGCAGTAGATATTTTAAATTCTTTTGCTAATTCATGAACTCTAATAGCCATTATTCCTCCAATTTCTTAAGGAGTTTATCAATTCCTCTGGCAAAATTACTGTTGTCAATTGTGATGATTCCGGTATCTTTTATCTGGAAAGAGTTACCAAATAGCTTTTTATTCCCGAACCTGCACACCTTTACCCTGGCATCCAGGGCATATTGGGTAATATTGGCTGCAGATCTGGCAGATAAATCATTGCTCAAGATCAGCAATCTGGCTTTTCTCTCAAGAAACGATCTTTCACAGGCTGCAGACCCAAAAGTTATTTTCCCAGCTTTTCGGGCAAGATGCATTAAATTAAGAATTTTCTCCATTATTATTTAGAGATCCTCTTTTTTTTATTAATTTTAACTTCCATTTATTTACTTTTCCCAAACAGGTATTTTGGTCACAAACATAGTAACCACGACCCGTCAGATCCTGATTAAGGTCGAAAATAATATCTTTCTCCAGTAAAATGAACCTTATCAGTTCTTTTTTATTCTTTCCTTCTCTACAGATAACACAAGATCGCCAGGGTATATGACCTGTTTTTGAACTTCTATTAGGCATTAGAAATAATTTGCTGATTCCCTGATCTTAGTTGCTGTTTTCATTCCTAATCCTTCCAGATTACATAGTTCATCAACAGAGGCTTCGAATATATCCTGAACCGAAGTATAACCATGGGATTTCAGGATTTCTGCCACTTTCGGGCTGACCCCGTCCAGATCACTGACATGGCTGGTAATCCTACGTTCCTCGGATATTTTATCCTCAAATTCTTCTTCAGTATAAATATCAAGTTTGAAATCGGTAAGTTTTGCCGCTAGTTTGACATTTTTTCCTTTTTTTCCAATAGCC
>JAUVIJ010000106.1 GCA_030592835.1 Candidatus Cloacimonadota bacterium
AAAAGATCAATTTCAGAGTGACAAATATCTTGGCATTGGCTATATTGAGATGTATCTTATCCAGACCATAATCGAGAATCCGTTTTCGTGCTCTGTTCAATCTTCTTTCACCAACATCATTGATAACCTGAAGATATTTTTCAAAAAGAATTGATTCGTTCAGTAGAAATCCGATCTCATGGATCTCCATTCTTTTCCAGAACTCTATCGGATGTTTCTGGCAGAGAAATCTGCCCAGCATAAAGGATCCCGCTGTAAAACCTTTCAAATTTCTGGATATACAAACAGTAGTAATCTTCTTGAAAAATTTGATCTTTCTGTCGAGGGTCAGCATTTTATATAAACTGTGCTGATCCAGATGAGTACCAAGCTGGCTTTTAATAATCTCTTCTACATAGTGATCCGTATTTTTATCAAACCAGTTATTAAGAAAATCCGTAGCTACTGTCGGTTCGTGCCGGAGATCGGCCTGAATGAGTTTTATCAGGTCATTGATATCGAGAATTTCCTTAAGCTCTAAAGATTTTATTAATGCCTGATATTGTTTAAAAGCCCGTGACATATTAACAAAAACCTTAGCTTCCTTGGGTTTAAGTTCAAAAATTTCACCATCCAGGTATTTTTTAAATCTAGCA
Source organism: Candidatus Cloacimonadota bacterium (assembly GCA_030592835.1). GTDB lineage: Bacteria > Cloacimonadota > Cloacimonadia > Cloacimonadales > TCS61 > JAUVIJ01. Next base: position 636 of record JAUVIJ010000106.1, read on the forward strand.
GGTGTGAAACTTGCCCTGCCAATAAATATGGTCATTCTTTTACTGGAAATAGTGATCCAATCACCTTCATTAATAGTTAATCCGTCTGCATTGTAAAGTTTGTTCTTTTCAATCCGTATTCCAAATTTTTCCAGATCGAGAAAGGCGGGGACCCCATATCCACGACAGGCAGTAACAACATGAATTGCAGCAGGAGTAAGACTGATAATAGCATCCACTTCACCCATGGTAATTGTGTCCGAAGGAATAAAATTTTCTTTACAAATACAAACCTTTTCACCTTTCTTTTTCGCTTCCATAGCTTTGTTTGCTGAGAAATAGACTCGAGCAGAAACAGCCGATCGAGGTAATATAGAAATACCTTTGCAGAAAAAGGTCAGTTTTTTAAAGGATTTATTATCAATCCTATCCGAAAATATCTGGATAAGATGATAGGGTTGTATCAATTCTAACACCCGTTTAGGTCCAATAACTTTTTTCTCGCACATATCAATTGCCGAGAGTAATATCGCTCTACCAGTTATTGCAGAATCGTTTACTTGTAATACAGCAAAAAAATGAGAATTACATCCCGTTTCAGCCGCGAACTCTATTGTGACCGGGGATTGCATTTTCTTCTCCAGTTCAGCTAACAACTTGTGGAAATGATATACTCCTGGAAAAGTATCCTTGATCTCTTTACAGTGAAAATATTCCGTATCTTCAGCATAGGTCTGACCTGTCATGATCTCTTCACCGAAAATGTTTCTTACACTCTCTATCTGTATGCCCAGGCCTGTACGGGAATGTCGAGAGTATAAGACTCCCGGATAAGATTCGTTTTGACGTACCGTCCAGACCATTCTCTGCATGATAAGCGAGGGATATGCTCTTCCTTTTCTTACAAAAGTATAGAGAAGATCCTGATTCCTCAGGTAGTATTTTCTGACCTTATCAACCAGAAACAAAACCTGATAATAGGGATCTTCAAGTAATTGCTGGTCTTTTTCTGAGATCAGCCTGTAGAATCTTTCAATGAAGAATTGAATATCGTTGATCAGGATTTCATGATGTGGTAATTCTTTTTCCCTGAAGAGGACAGAATATATTGTTTTCAGATTGTTTAGATATATTTTTCCTGCAACATCATCACCATAGATTCTCTGCAGCGCACGATAACTTTTTCTGGTAACACCGACATTCAAATAAGTCGGCATCAAACCCGGTATATACTGGGGCATGGCACATCTTAGTGCAAAAACCAGAGGATTTTTTTCAGAGCCCAGTGTCTGCGAAGTCATATTCTCCAGGTTTTTTACTGTAGCTTTGACAAAGGGTTCCCTTTGTTCACGTGTCAACAGGTAAGAATGAGATGTAAGTATACAAAAATCAGGTACTGGGTAACCTTCCTGGCTTAATTCAAGTAATATTTTGCCTTTATGGCTGATAAGTTCTTCATTATATTTTTTCCGGGATACTGAGGGTACTACATATTCATCTTCATAAAAACTGATAGGCAAGAAATGATCGTATTTTTCTTGCAGAAGACAATTACATTTCGATCGCAATTCTCTAACTGCATGATTGTCCCCGTTTCTCGAAGAAATAATCAGATCGAGATGCTCACAGGCAGATTTTTCATTTTCCTGACAAACAAAAAAAAGATCTTCAACCCTGATTTTTATCAGATCAGGATTTGTGCAACCAGAAGTATAACACTCGACTTCAGCAGGCAAATATCCAGTAAGTTTTTCTCTGCTTTTTTGGGAAAGTCTGTTATTAAAAGTAAATTGCAGTATCCGCAGATTTGGGTAGTTCGCTCTGACAAGAAATCTGATCACTTTACTCATTATTTTCCGTTTTGTATCTACATCCTGATCTTACCTGCAGCCTGGAGATTTTTTAAATAAGTTTCTACTTCCTGTTTCCTTTCATCCTCTACAGATAGTGAAATAGCCACCTGTTCCTGATAATCTATATTCGTAATCTCAGCACCCAGCTTGTAAATATTGTGTTTAACAATATCAAGAAGATCATAACTAACATTCAGGTTGTATTCTGATTTTCTGACCAAAGTTGAAATCTCCGTTTTTGATAAAGCTTCTTCAACACTTCTGGAATAAGCATCAATCAATCCTCGAATACCCAGTTTTACACCTCCGAAATATCTGGTGATAACTGCAACAACATTGGTCAGATCATGTTTTCTAAGGACATTCAGCATTGGACGTCCAGCCGTACCGGATGGTTCGCCTGCATCTGAACAGTGCTGGATCTTTCCCTGGTCTCCGATGATGTAAGCCCAACAGTTATGGTTGGCATCTTTGTAATCTCTGGAAATATCCGAAATATAATCTTTAACACTTTTCAGAGAGTTTTCCGGATGGAGATGGGTAATAAATACTGATCTGCTGATCTTTATTTCGTTAATAATATCAAAACTTATGATCTTTTTTTTTAACATGATACTATTAATATTCTAACAGTTCTTGCAGTTGATCTTTCGTTAATCGTTTCATAAAATTCTGACCACCATCGATCAAGCTTTCAAACATTTCCCGTTTATTCTGTTGCAGTTGCAGGATTTTCTCTTCGATCGTTCCTCTTGTTATAATCTTGTAGACATTTACTTTCTTGGTCTGGCCGATCCTGTGAGCCCTGTCTACAGCCTGATCTTCGCCCATAGGATTCCACCAGGGATCGACCAGGATCACAGTATCAGCGGCTGTGAGGTTAATACCGAACCCCCCTGTTTTAAGACTTATCAGGAAAGCCTTTATATTGATATTGGTGTTAAAATTATCAATACATTTCCGTCTGTCCTTTGTATTTCCATCAAGATATTCAAAACTGATTTTCATTTTTATCAACATGGATTTCAACATTTTCAGCATTTCGACGAATTGACTGAAGATCAACAGTTTCTTACCGCTGGCAACCGCATCCCCAATAATCTCCTGAAGCAATTCGATTTTTCCTGAGAACTCATAATCGGATTTTATGTCTTTATCAACCAAAGCTGGATGATTGCATACTTGTCTTAACTTCGTCAGGGCTGCCAGGACATGAATGTAGTATTTTCCCAAGCCATCCGGATTCCCAAGATAATTTCTTTTTATTTTATCCAGAATCTGCAGATACATCTTTTCCTGAAGCGAGCTCAACTTGCAGTAGGTAATCTGCATCTGTTTATCGGGAAGTTCTATCAGAACATCACGTTTTTTGCGACGAAGAATGAAGGGAGAAACCTGTGCTTTTAATTTATCCTGAATCTTTCCGAGGTTATTAGTATTAAATTCATCTTTGAATTGTCTTAATGGTGGTAAATATCCCGGCATCAGGAAATCAAATATCGACCATAGTTCTGCCGGATGATTTTCGATCGGTGTACCGGATAAGCATATCTTATAATCAGACTGCATTCTTTTAACTGCTTTTGTTCTCAAAGCAGTTTTATTTTTAATATGCTGGGCTTCATCTAGGATCATATAAGTGAATCTAATTTCCTTGAGCAGGTCAATATCATTGAGTACGATAGAATAAGATGCCAGAATTACGTTAACATTGATATTCCTGAGGATCTTTCTGCGTTCTTTCTGGTTCCCTTCATAGATAACATAACTAAGATCACGACTGAATTTTTCAATTTCCACACCCCAGTTGAACAGTAAAGTCTTAGGACAAACTACCAGTGAGATACTATTGTCAGGCAGATCTGATAATATGGAGAGAGCTTGAACAGTTTTTCCAAGACCCATATCATCAGCCAGAATACCTCCCAATCGATAATGTCTCAGCATTTTCAGCCAGTGATATCCTGCCTTCTGATAGCTTCTCATTACAGGCTGCAGTGAAAGAGGAACTGTAGAAAATTTCGGTAAACGCCTGTTTAAAATAGCAGAGAACATTTCTTCCAGAAACTGATCGCCAAAAACCTTGATCCCGGTATTTATGTTTTCCAATTGATAAATATAAGGCAGATTGTAAATTGAAAGCTTATAGGATTCGGATTTCAGGCTCTGACTTTTTTTCAGAATCTCTTCCACTTTCTGGAAAGCTGGGATATTTTCGAAAAACAGAAGTCTACCATCTTCCAATTTCATGAATTTTTCTTTGGATTGGAAAAACTTCTTCATTTCTTTATGAGAGAAACTGATATCTTTGTAGTTATACTGAACCTCGTATTCAAACCATTCGATTTCAACACTTTTTCTTGCTTTTATTACAGGTTCCAGTGTAACTTTATACACGAACTCTTTTTTCAGTTCTTCCGTAAGGATTATATTCCAGGATGGATCCGTATGTTCGAATATTGTTTTCTTCAATTGTTCAATATTTTTTTCATCGGAAAACACCAGCTTGGATTCTGTCTCTAATTTATTCACTCTGGAATCGGGTAATTTCTCGGCAAATTCCAGGATCTGATATTTCAGTTGTGGAGCAATATAGAACCAGCATTCTTCATTGTTCTGATCATAACGGACTAATTCCGTTGGAAAACGGATCACACTCATCGGGATCAATAGATCATTACCATAATCCAGTAAACCCAACATAATCAACTTTTTCCCCTCTTTATGAAATTTAAAGGTAACTATCGGAAAATTATGATAGACTTTGGGCAGTATTATTTCTTCACTGATATCGATATAACACTTAATAATCCCAAGTTGCCTGGAAACAACCGAAGACAGATAAACCAGATCTGTTTTTTTCAGATGATAACCTTCAGCAAAGATCTGCCTGGCTATATCATCGTTAAAAGGAAGATTGAGAGAAAAAACCTTATTTTTCCTGAAAAAATAGGAGGTTATGCCAATAAAGGCTGCAGAGATTTGTTCTCCGCTGGAAATTCTCAGATTGTATTGACCCCGATTGTACTTATACACCTGAAAATTGATCCTGAACTCCTCATCGGGAAATTCAATCCTGTCCCCTGTTTCCTGTATATAAAGCTTATGCTTCAGATTTCTCAATATCGGTAAAAAATGAACGAATCTGTCTTTATAAATTGTAAAAAAACATCCTCTTCTACTAAAAGAACACTTATATCGCTGCAGAAGTTTGAATAATTCCAGTTCCTCTGCCGATAATGATTTCATTTGCTTTTGAGATTGATCAAGATAAGCAATATCTTCTTCCTTATACTCCTTCCCCGCTGCCAATAAAGATACCAGCCTGATTCTCATTGGTTTGTAACTGGATAGATGAAATCTGATTTTATCCGTTTGCTGACTGAAAATATCACCAATTTCGATCTTTGCATTTATAACTACCATCTGCCAGAACTCATTGTAACTCAGAAGTTTTGTCTGGTAAGTCTGAATTACTTCTTTTTCCAAGATATCCGTTGTTAAAAAATGATATGCATAATTCAAAACTGATAGATAGTGTTTGCAATTATCATTGCCATCCTCAGAACAATGATAGTTGAGGATCTCGTTTCTGGTTTTACTGTATTTAATAATTATCTGAACAGGAAAACGATGCTTTTTTGAAGGAACTGCTTCAAATTTAAAGACTATGTTGCTTTCTTCATCAAGGTATTTTTTGAAGACCAGTTCATCTTTCTGAAATTTCTGGATAATATTCTTAAAATACCAAGTATTTGATTGCTCATGAAATTCTTTACCAAATAATCTAGCCATTAATCAAACGTCCTGTCTTTTTACCAGCAGCTAAAAGGCTGGGGATTGAAATTTCAGATGATTATAATTTGATACAATTATTTAACTTCTATAGAAATTCTATTAATATTCAAAAGAGGATAGAACTCAGTAATATGTTTTTTTATTACTTCTATCAATTCCTCTTCGCTTACCTTTGCGGAAACTATATCGATGACTTCCAATATCACTTGATTAAATAATATAACTATGTTTACCTGAGGTTTGATCCCGTATATATTCTCCAGATATTTTGGCAGGTTTTGTTCCAATCTTAAAATCAAGATATACTTTCTGTAAAGTTTTTGAATAAAGATTAAAGCAGTTATAAAAACCAGAATATAAAAATATTTTACTATTGCTTTTTTCATAAAACACCAGAGTATTTTTTTAATAGATAGCACATGAAAATAACTGACAGTATAACTGTTATTTTTTTTCTCTCTGTCAAGGATTTTATCTTCAAAAGCAAATTTTGGTTGTGTTTATCCAATATTTTGTTTTATATTTAATATAGTTTTTATTTGCTTTACATTATAGTAGTATGGCAAGAAATAAATTTTTTCAAATAAAATTCGGAAATATCAAAGTTTTAAACAATTTGTAAGGAGCAATTATGAAAGA
>JAUVIJ010000136.1 GCA_030592835.1 Candidatus Cloacimonadota bacterium
TGAACAAAAGAACTGAGTATCTAAAGATCTTTAACGATATTTTTCTTTGGCGCGGTGATCCTAAACTTTTCATTGCTATGATAAAATCCCTGGAAGATAAATTCAATGTCGATTTCGATACAAAGATCGGAAATGTGCGTGTGATTCTGGTAGTTGAAGAGAATATTAATTATTTTTCATTATTTCTGCCTATCTTTTATGCCGAAAGTATGCGATTAACACAGGAATTAATCGAATCTGAATTACAAGATTCAAATAAGAGACTACGAATGCGGGGACGACCTAAAGTCTTATTAGTTCATAATTATAACAATGCTATAGAGATGTTCAACAAATATAAAGAATATATTATCTGTGTGATCAGCAATGTCTATATGAAAGTAGATCAGGAGTATAGTCAGTTTGGAGGGATTAAATTAATAAGAGAAATTCGTGATCAAAGTTCGGATCTTCCAATTTTGATGCAATCAGCCGATCTGTTCAATGAAAAAGAATCTAGAAAATTGAATGTTCAATTTCTTTATAAAGGTTCTAATAAGCTTCTTGCAGATATCAGAACTTTTGTAATTAACAATCTAGGCTTTGGTGATTTTGTGTTCAGAAACAATGAAGGGCAGGATATCGGCAGAGCAAAGTCTATGTACGATTTTGAAAAACAATTAGCTTCAATTCCTGAGGAATCGTTGCTTTATCATGCCAGCAGAAATCATTTTTCCGCCTGGCTTATGGCTCACGGTAAGGTTAAAATTGCCCAACAGATCCGTTTTCTTGTTGCTTCGGATTTTCTCGATGTCGATGATATTAGAAAATTCCTGACTAATACGATCAAAACGGTCAGAGAGCAGAGGAATAGAGGAAAAGTAGTTACTTTCGATAATTCAATTTTCACTGAGGAATAAAAGATCGTACAACTAACGGAAGGTTCTTTAGGTGGAAAGGGAAGAGGATTGGCATTTTTGAATGCTTTTCTGATCACTATAGATTTGAACACGGAATTCCAGGATATCACGATAAAGCTTCCTAAAACAGCCATTATCGGCACTAATGAATTCGATAGTTTTCTTGAAAATAATCGGATAAACATCGAAAAATTGATCCAAAAACAGGATAATGAAATAGAAGAGGAATTTCTACGGGGTTCTTTAAGTCAAATACTTCGAGAACGCCTTAAAATCCTGCTTGCTGCAACCGATCAACCACTAGCAATAAGATCATCGGGTCTTCTGGAAGATTCTCAATCACAACCCTTTGCCGGAATATACAGAACTTATATGCTCCCCAATAATAATCCGAATTTTCATATGAGGCTGCAGCAATTAGAAAATGCTATTAAAATTATTTTTTCCACACCCTTTCAGAAAAATCCCAGAACATATATAGAAAGTAATCATTATCAGATTGAAGAAGAAAAAATGGCTGTTGTAATTCAGGAAATCGGTGGATCTGATCATGGGAAAGACCTCTTTTATCCAACATTTTCAGGCGCTGCTCAGTCTTATAACTTCTACCCTGCAACAGGTATGAGCCATAGTGATGGTATTGTGGCTTTAGCTGCAGGACTTGGAAAGACTGTTGTAGATGGTGAAAGAGCTCTGAGATACTGTCCCCGACATCCCCGGATCAATATTCTCGAACCCAAAGATATTGTGGAAAACAATCAAAGAGAGTATTATGCAATCGATCTTAACAGATCCAATTTCAATTTACAAGAAGGAGAAAAATCTACATTAAAGAAGATAAAAATCACATCAAGAAATTTTGAAGAGACCCTTAAGAATCTGTCTTCAGTGTGGGATTATAAAAATTTGAATTTCATAGATGGTAAATTTGCTAAAGGTCCCCGTGTTTTGACTTTCAGGAATATTATTCATTATAATTCCATTCCTTTGTCGGAAATTCTTTTGCGCATCCTGGAAATAGGTGAAGTCGGACTTGGTGTTCCAGTAGAAATCGAGTTTGCAGTTGACTATATTTCCACCAGTACAACTGATTATAAACCCACATTCTATTTATTACAGATCAGACCTCTATCTATAAGCAAGGAATATACCGAGGTCGATATCGGTATTGGGGAAGAAAACAGTATTATTTTAAGATCTTCCCATGCAATGGGACACGGTGTTATCAATCATATTCAAGATATAGTATTTATTGATCCGTTGGATTTTGATAATACCGATACAATGTCAATGGTTGCTGAAATCGAGAAAATCAATATATCTTTAAAACAATTAGAAAGAGAGTATATTTTAATTGGTGCCGGAAGATGGGGTACAAGTGACAGATTTCTTGGGATTCCTGTAAAATGGACTCAAATAAACAAAGCCAGGATAATCATTGAAACTAATCTTGAACATTTTGTTGTGGAAGCATCTCAGGGAAGCCATTTCTTTCATAATCTTATAGCAATGAACATTGGTTACTTCACAGTCGGGAAAACTTCCACCCACGATTTTATTGATTGGAACTGGTTAAAAAATCAGGAAACAATCAGTCGCACAAAATATTTCTATCACATCAGACTTGCTGATCCTGTCGTTGTAAAAGTCAATGGTAGAAAGGGTAACGCTGTGATTCTCAAATATAGCGGGAACAATAACTCATAGGATAATTTTTAGCTAATCTTACTATTTTACCCAGATGATACAGTAGAACTTTGCAAATAGCATCAATAAGCCTTAGGCTTATAAATCTTTTGTGTGTGAGTGATTCATAAAATTATTTCTGAATATCTTGATGATATGTACATTACGAATGCTTTCGAAACTAAACAATTCCCCCTATTAAATATTATTACTCTTTAATAAACCTCGACTGCATTATTTGGGTATAAATACCTACAGTAAAAATTTTAATGGAAGTTCTTGACAGATAAAAATTATTCTAAATTTTTCGGCACATATAACAAAATGAAAGAAGGATGGTAACTATGAATTTAGAGCAATTTTTGGTAATGGTAGATGCCAAGAATCCCAATCAGCCAGAATTTATGCAGGCTGTAAAAGAAGTTATTGAATCTATTTGGCCGGTTTACGATGGAAATCCCCGTTATAAAGAAGCTAAAATTCTCGACCGTATTGTTGAACCAGAACGAATTATAATGTTCCGTGTTCCCTGGGTTAGAGATAATGGTGAGGTTCAGGTTAATAAAGGCTACAGAATAGAATTCAACAGTGCGATCGGTCCTTACAAAGGTGGATTGAGATTTCATCCCAGCGTTAATTTAAGTATTCTCAAGTTCTTAGGTTTTGAACAGGTTTTCAAAAACAGTCTGACCACTCTTCCCATGGGTGGAGGTAAAGGTGGATCTGACTTTGATCCTAAAGGAAAATCCGATAATGAAGTCATGCGATTCTGTCAGTCATTTATGATGGAATTATTCCGTCATATTGGTCCGAACACCGACGTGCCGGCAGGTGATATCGGTGTTGGTGGTCGTGAGATAGGTTATATGTTCGGGATATACAAAAAACTTCGTAATGAGTTTACCGGTGTTCTTACAGGTAAAAGTCTCAATTGGGGTGGAAGTCTGATCCGTCCAGAAGCAACAGGATACGGAGCTGTTTATTTTGCAGATGAAATGCTCAAAACTAGGGGTGAATCCTTTAAAGGTAAAACAGTAACTGTTTCCGGTTCTGGTAATGTTGCTCAATACGCTTCAGAAAAAGTTAATGAATTAGGTGGGAAAGTTGTAACATTATCTGATTCCAGTGGAACTATATACGATCCTGATGGGATTGATAAGGATAAATTGAAATTTGTCATGGAACTCAAAAATGTAAGACGCGGCAGGATCAAAGAATATGCTGATGAGTTCGGAGTTGAATATTTCGAAGGAAAGAAACCTTGGTCCGTTAAATGTGATGTTGCTCTTCCTAGTGCAACTCAGAACGAAATCAATGAAGATGATGCCAATGAATTGATCAAAAATGGTTGTTTCTGCGTATCCGAAGGTGCTAATATGCCTAGTACTCCTAAAGCAATTGACATTTACCTGAAAAATAAGATCCTTTATGGTCCGGGAAAAGCAGCAAATGCAGGAGGAGTAGCGACTTCCGGATTGGAAATGTCACAAAATAGCCTGAGATTGAACTGGTCGAGGAAAGAAGTAGATGATAAACTGCACAATATTATGATAGCTATCCATGAACAATGTGTTGAACACGGTAAAGACGGGGATTTCGTCAATTATGTGAATGGTGCCAACATCGCTGGATTCCTTAAAGTTGCTGCATCAATGCTTGATCAAGGAATTGTCTAACAGTATAAATAACTATTATAAAGACCCTTGTTTTGACAGGGGTCTTTTTTATATCAGCAATTCCTGTAAATTCTGTTCGATTTAATGAATATTTATCAAAATATTGCTGTTGAGGAATAATTAATGCAAATAACTTGTATAAAAATAACTTTACACTTATTTTGTTATGCAATAAATGCCGACATCTGAGGTAATTATGGAAAAAAATATTTCTGATTCTGCAAAAATTGATTTTGGGGTAAAATACGGTCATAATTGTATTATAATGAATGATGTTGAAATCGGAAAAAATAGTATATTGGGAAATAACATCATCATTTATGAAGGGACCATAATCGGGAAGAATACAAGGATTGACGATAATACAATAATAGGTAAATCACCCATGATCTCACCCCGGAGTATTCTCAAATCTGATAAAAGGATTTTAAAACCGACAATGATCGGAGATAATAATACTATTGGTTCAAATGTGATTATATATAAACAGTGTGAAATGGGGGATTTTAATCTGATTGCCGATCTGGCAACGATCCGAGAAAATGTTGATATTGGAGATTATAACATCATCGGAAGAGGAGTTGCTATAGAGAATTTTGTATCTATCGGGCAAAGAAATAAAATAGAAACCAATTGTTATATTACAGCTTATTCCAGGATTGAGGATTACTGTTTTATCGCTCCTGCTGTTGCTACCAGTAATGATAATTACATGGGCAGGGATGAAGAGAGGTTCAAACATTTTAAAGGTGTAACGGTAAAAACTGGTGGTAGAATCGGAGTAAATGTTACAGTCCTGCCAGGCATTATTATCGAATCCGATACTATGATTTCCGCTGGAAGTCTTGTTTCTAAAAACACCAGTGCCGAAGACATCTGGATGGGAGTCCCAGCTCGAAAGATCCGCAAAGTTCCTGAAACACAATTACTAAAAAATAATTTGGATAAAGGATGAAAGCCTTAGTTATTATTCCAACTTACAATGAAGCTGAAAATATCACCAGAATCATTATCCAGGTTCTGCAACAGCATGAATCTGTTGAAGTTCTGGTTGTAGATGATAATTCACCTGATAATACTTCCGGATTGGTTGAGAAATTTCAGAGAAAAAATAAGCGGATACATCTGATTAAGAGATCTGGTAAATTAGGTTTGGGTTCAGCTTATGTGGAAGGTTTTAAATTCGCCTTGGAAAATGAGTACGATTTTATCTTCGAAATGGATGCTGATTTTTCTCATGATCCCGAGATGATACCGATAATGCTGGAAGAAATTGATAACTGTGATCTAATAATCGGATCTCGATATATCAAGGGTATGAATGTTGTAAACTGGCCGCTGAGAAGGCTTTTACTGAGTTATTTTGCCTCGAAATATGTTCAGATAATCACAGGAATGCCTATAA